>JBQGDK010000026.1:0-13277 GCA_052039025.1 Actinomycetota bacterium | reverse complement strand
GGCGGCGGCGGAGGAGGCCGGCTTCGACTTCCTGATGATCTCGGACCACTACCATCCGTGGACCGATCGCCAGGGTCACAGCCCGTTCGTGTGGTCGGTCCTCGGGGCGCTGGCCGCGGCCACCGAGCGCGTCCCGATCGGCACCGGGGTGACGTGTCCGATCGGACGGATCCATCCCGTGGTCCTGGCTCAGGCCGCGGCCACAGCCGCGATCCTCCTGGAGGGACGGTTCCGGTTCGGGGTCGGCACCGGCGAGACCCTCAACGAGCACGTGACCGGGGAGCCCTGGCCCGCCATCGACCAGCGACTCGACCGGCTCGAGGAGGCCATCGCGGTGATGCGTGAGCTGTGGGAGGGCGAGCCCACCACCCGCCGCGGCCGGTACTTCACCGTCGAACAGGCCCGGGTGTACGACGTCCCCGACCGACCGCCGCCGGTCCTGGTCGCCGCGAAGGGCGATCGGGCCACCGAGCTGGCCGGCCGTGTCGGCGACGGCCTGATCTCGGTGGCCCCGGACGCCCAGGTCGTTCGGGCGTTCGAGAAGGCCGGCGGGGACGACAAGCCACGGTACGGGCAGGTCCACGTGTGTTGGGCAGAGGACGAGCCCGAGGCCCGGCGCATCGCGCACGAGTGGTGGCCGAACGCCGGCATCGGGGGCGAGCTCGGTGTGGAGCTGGCGCTCCCGCGCCACTTCGAGCAGGCGGCGGAGACCGTCCGTGAGGAGGACGTGGCGAAGACCGTGGTCTGCGGCCCCGACCCCGAGCGCCACCTCGCCGCGATCCGCGAGTACGCCGAGGCCAGGTTCGATCACGTGTGGGTCCACCAGATCGGGCCGGATCAGCGGGGGTTCGTGCGGTTCTACGAGAGCCAGGTGCTCCCGAAGCTCCGGTGAGCGCTCAGCGGTCGGTCGTCAGCGCCCGCGCCGCCAGCACCAGGTCCGAACGGTCGGGAGGCCAGGCCAACCTGACGACGCCGGCCTCCGGCAGCGGGGGCCGGCCGGCCTCGGGATCGAGGATCACCACGGGCTTGCCCGTGGCCCGGTACACGCTCACGAGATCGGTCGCGGACGTTCCGGCCACGGCCAGCTCGCTGTCGAGCCTGGTGTCGAGGACGATCAGCTCCACGCCCTCGGTCAGGGGACAGGCTCCGGTCCGCGACCCCACGCAGGTGTATTGGGGCCCCTGGGGGCCGGGGCACGCCACGACGTCGTAGCCGGCGTCCTCGAGCCACGCCCCGAACCGCTCCCGATCGATGTCGTCGGCCTCGACCAGCAGGATCGAGGTCCGAGCCTCCATTCAGGCCACCTCCAGGTGGTCGTCGACGTCGATCACCCCGTCCACCGAGCGCGCCAGCCGGACCAGGACGGCGCGCTTCCGGCGGTCGGCGGCCCGGCCCTCGAGCCGGACCAAGCCGCCGTCGACGCTGATCCGAACGCCGTTCCGCGACCCTCCGTCCTCCAGGAAGGCTTCCTCCACGTCCGCCAGTATCTCTGAGTCCGTCCGCAGGTACGGACGGAGGAGGTCGCTGGTGGTCAACATCCCCACGATCCTACCGTCCCGGACGACCGGGGCGCGCTTGACGTGGAAGCGCCGCAGGGTCCGGGCCGCCATGGTCACGGAGTCGCCGTCGGATACCGTGACGACCGGCCGGCTCATGATGTCCGCCGCGGCCCGGACGGATCCGCGTGGGGCGCCCTCGTGGAGCGGCTGCAGGTCCGACCCGGACACGATGCCGAGAAGCCCGCGCCGCTCGTCGACGACGGGAACCCCGCCGATCCGGTTCCGGATCATCGTCCTGGCGACCTCTCGGACCGGCGTGTCCGGGGCCACGGAGGTGACCCTGACCGACATCACGTCCCTGACCAGCATCATCGCCTCGCCTTCCTCACACTGCAACACGCTAACGGCCCGGGCGGGGGTCTCGTAGGTCCGAAGGGCCCCGGGCGGGGGGGACCGGACGGGACCTTTGGGCCGTCCACGGACGCGAAAAGGGGGCGGGAGGTCCCGCCCCCAGTCCGCCTTCAGGGTCCCTACTTCAGGAACGGCGCCCGCTTGACCAGGGCCGTCCCTTCCCACCAGCGGCCGAAGCCGAAGTAGCGCCCCGCCCCCACGTAGGCCACGCCGGCCAGGACGATCGCGTAGATCACGTGCTCGTCCATGAACGGGTTGTGCTCCGGCCACACGGCGCTGGCCGTGTAGAAGATCGCCATCCACACGATGCCGCCGATGGCCGCCAGGCGCGTGGCGATGCCGAAGATCAGGCCGAGCCCGATCAACAGCAACGACAGCATGAACACCCAGTCGACCCAGACCGCGCCGGCCAGGCCCTGGTAGAAGTCCACCAGGAACCCCTTCGTGTGCACCCCGAACTCGAGGAAGCCCTCGGTCGGCGATCCGCCGTTGATCCAGGCGGCCGGCCCGAAGAAGTCGATCGCCCCGCTCTCCGCGCGCCCGGTGGTGAACCCCAGGGCGAACAGCTTGTCGAGGAACGACCAGAGGAACACCCAGCCGATCGAGATCCGCAAGACCCCCCAGATCCGCCCGCCCTTCACCTCGGGCTCCGGCGCCGCCGTCTCATAGGGAGCGAACGCCGTGTCGAACTCCCGCTCGGTCGTCCGAATTGCCATCTCAGCCACCTCCCTCGCTCGCCTGGAGAGCATGGGCGATCCGGGGGGCGGCGGAACCGGCCGTTCGACCCGGTTCGGAAGGGTCCTCTGGGCCGCCTACTCGGCGCCCGGCGTTCCGCTGTGCCGGGCCAGGTAGGCGGCCGCTTCGGCCCGGCGGGCCACCTCGAGCTTGGACAGGATGCTCGAGACGTAGTTCTTCACGGTCTTCTCGGCGAGGCGGAGCTCCTCGCCGATCTCGCGGTTCGTCTGGCCGTCGGCGACGAGGGAGAGGATCCGTTCCTCCTGGGGCGAGAGCCGGGCCAGGCGCTCGTCCTTGAGGAGGCGCTTGCCCTTCCGGAGCCGGTCGAGCACGGCCCCGGTCACGGCGGGATCGAGGAGGGAGGCGCCCTGGGCCACGGTGCGGATCGACCGGACCAGCTCGTCGCCCCGGACCTGCTTCAGGACATAGCCCGAGGCGCCGGCCATGATCGAGGCGAACAGGGCCTCGTCGTCGGCGAAGGAGGTCAGCATCACGACCTTCGTCTCCGGCCGGGCCGCACGGATCTCGCGGCAGGCCTCGATCCCGCTGCCGTCGACGAGGCGGACGTCCATCACGACGACGTCGGGACGGACCGACGCGGCCACCTCGACCGACTCGCGCACGCCGCCGGCCTCGCCGGCCACGACCATCCCCCCGGCGGCCTCGAGGAGCGCTCGGATGCCCTGCCGAACGACCTCGTGGTCGTCCACCAAGAGGATCCGGATCGGCTGCTCGGCCATACGCCGAGCCTAGCACTCAGCCCGGGACCCGGAGCCTGATCGCCGTGCCTCGCCCGGGGGCGGCGTCGATCTCCAGCTCGGCGCCGAGGCCCTCGGCCCGGGTCAGGAGGTTGTCGAGGCCGCGCCCGCGCCCTCGCGCCGCTATCGGATCGAAGCCGACCCCGTCGTCCTCGACCTCGAGGACGCTCGCCGAGTCGTCCCGGAACAGCGAGATCGAGAGCGTCTCGATCTCGCCGTGGCGCGCGGCGTTGCTGATGGCCTCGCGGGCCACCTGGAGCACGTCGGCGGCGACGGGGGCCAGCCGGGAGGCGGCCTCGGGGTCCACCGTGACCCGGACCGCGACGTCCGATCCCCGGCGGAACTCCTCGGCCAGGTGCTCCAGGGCCCGTCCCAGCTCCCGGTCGGCCGCCTGGCCCGCCCCCAGGCCGAAGATGTAGTTCCGCAGGTCCCTGATCACCCGGTCGATCTGGTCCACGGCCCCGCCGAGGCTCGCCGCCACGGCCTCGTCGGCCGTCGACGCCGCGGCCTGCAGAGAGAGCCCCACGGCGAACAGCGACTGGACCACGCCGTCGTGGAGCTCCCGGGCGATGCGCTCGCGGTCTTCCAGCACCGCCAGCCGCTCCAGATCCGCCCGGATGCGCGCCGTCTCCACCGCCACGCCGGCCTGCGCCGCCAGCGTGATCACGGCGCGCTCGTCCTCCTCCTGGAAGGAACCGCCCCCGAGCCGTTCGGTCAGGTAGAGGTTGCCGTAGACCCGATCCCGAACCGTGATCGGAACGCCGAGGAACGTGGTCATCGGGGGGTGGTTCGGTGGGAACCCGACCGAGCGGGGGTCGTCCTGGATGCGGTCGAGGCGGAGCGGGCTGGCGTCGGTGATCAGCGCGCCGAGGATCCCCCGTCCCGACGGCGGGTCGCCGATGGCCCGCCGTTCCTCCTCGGTCACGCCGCGCGTGATGAACCGCTCGATCCGACCGTCCGGGCCCAGCACGGCCAGGGCGCCGTACCGAGCGTCCGCCACCTCGCAGGCCAGGTCGACGATCTTCTGGAGGATGGTCGGCAGCGACAGCTCCGAGGCGAGCGTGATGCCAGCCTGAATCAGCGCCCCGAGGCGACGGTCCTGCCGGCTGCTCATGGTCGGAGCGTACCAACGAGCCCCGTCAGGGGGCCCACAGGACCGCCACGACCCGGGGCAGGGCGGTGAGCACCGGCTCCCACGTCCGGCCGCCGTCCTCCGAGACCCACACGTCGCCCTCCACGGTCGCGAGGGCCACCCGCCGGCCGTCGGCGGCGATCGCATGCGTGTCGATGTTCGAGGGGAACCACTCCGGGAGCCCGCCCCCGCAGCGCTCGAACGGGGGAGCGCCGTCGAGGGGCCGTCGGTACACGGCGGCCTGCCGGCTCCGGGGCCCGGTCGAGGCCGTGAGCAGCACGACGTCGCCGCCCACGGCGACCGCGCGGCAGTAGGACGCGTGGAGGCCGTCATCGGCCAACTCCCAGGTGTCGCCACGGTCGTCGCTCCGGGCCAGCCCGAACGCGGTGGCGGCCAGGACGACGCCGGGGCGCTCGGGGTGCGCGACGACCTGGTGCACGTCGGTGTCGATGTCGATCGTGGGTCGCCACGTGCCCTCCGGCGTGGAGCGAACGATGCCGCCGACGTGGACGTTCGCGTACACGGTGCCGGAGACGTCGGCGGCCAGCGAACGGGTATCGGGCGGGCCGCCCCACGGCGTGAACCACGCCTCCCGGCCGTCGACCTGGTCGAACGCCTCCACGGGGTCCGCCACGTCCCGGCGGAGCCGGAAGAGGCGGGCCTCTGCGGTGCCGAGCAGGACGCCGTCCTCGTGAGGGAGGACGCAGCGGGGCCGAGGCTGGTCGAGCGCTCCGGCCTCTTCCCACCCGCCGTCGTCGGAGCGGAGGAGGGTCCCGCCTTGGTCGAGGGCCCAGATCGTGTCCCCGCCCGCCGCCAGGGCCACCAGCGAGCGCCCCTCGAGCCCGGCCGGCCCGTCGGTGTCGTGGAGCCCGCCGGCCGTGGCCACGAGCAGCCGGCTCAGCGCCCCTCCTGCCACGCGTACCGCTGCTCGGCCCAGGGGTCGGCGTCGTTGTGGTACCCGCGCTCCTCCCAGTAGCCACGGACGTCCCGCTCCAGCAGGCGGATGCCCACGGCCCACTTCACGCTCTTCCAGAAGTACCGCTTCGGCACTACCAGGCGGAGCGGGCCGCCGTGCTCGGGGGGAAGCGGGGCGCCGTCGTGCGACCAGGCGAAGAGCGCGTCGTCGTCGAGGAGGGCCTCGAGAGGGAGATTGGCGGTGTACGCGGACGGCGCCTCCACGAGCGCGTGGGTCGCCCCCGGGTTCGGCCCGGCACGGTCCAGGACCTCGCGGACCGGCACCCCCTCCCAGGTGTTGTCGAGCTTCGACCACCCCGTGACGCAGTGGATGTCCGAGGTCACCGTGGCCGTCGGGAGCGCCTGGAACTCTTCCCAGCGCCATTCCAGTGTGCGATCGACCGCGCCGGTCGCGCGGAACCGCCACGCCGCCGGGTCGAAGGGGGGGATGCCCTCCGCATGGAGGATCGGCCAGCCCCTGGTGAGGTGCTGGCCCGGCGGGATGCGGGCGGCCTCCTCAGGCGTCGGCATCGGTCCGCTCCAGGTCCTCGAGGCGCCGCCGGACCTGCGCGGTCAGCGCGTCGCGGGCGCCCGGATCGGTCAGGGCCCCGGCGGCCTCCGCTGCACGATCGAGCTGACGGCGGGCCTGCGCCCGGGCCGTGGCCGGGTCGCGGTTCGACGCGTACTTCATGAACTCGTCGGCGCGCCGGATCATGTCCCACACCGCGGCCGGGTCGTCCGGGCCGGTCATGCCGGCCAGCATACGCCGGGATACGCTCCGGTCGTGGCCGGGCGGCGGACGAACCTGGCGCTGTTGGCGCTCCTGGCCGCGGCGCTCCTCACCGGCACGCTGGCGTACGGGATCGGGGCGGGCTGGGGGCGGGCGGCGGTGATCGCCCACGGCGTGACCGGCCTGGGCCTGCTCGTCCTGGCGCCGTGGAAGTCGGTGATCGCTCGGCGAGGCTTCCGCCGTCGGCGCCCGGGGTGGTGGGCGTCCGTCGCGCTCACGGTCCTGGCGGCGATCGCGGTGCTGTTCGGCGTGCTCCACGCCACGGGGCTCCTGGTCGACCTGGGACCGGTCACCGCGATGCAGGCCCACGTCGGCGCCGCGCTCGCGGCGATCCCGTTCGCGGTCTGGCACGTGCTGTCCCGCCGGGTGCGGCCGAGGCGGACCGACCTGTCCCGACGGTCGCTCCTTCGCGCCGGCGCCGTGCTCGGCGGGGCCGGCCTGGCCTACGTGGGGGTCGAGGGGGTGGTCCGGGCGACCGGCCTGCCCGGGGGCGACCGCAGGTTCACCGGCTCGTACCAGCACGGCTCCGGCCGGCCCGACGAGATGCCGGTGACGCAGTGGCTCAACGACGCCGTCCCCTCGATCGACCCGGCCTCGTGGCGGCTCGAGGTCGCCGCCGGCGACGAGGTCGTCCGGGCATGGTCGTATCAGGAGCTGCTCGGGTTCGCGGACCGGGTGCGCACCGTCCTCGACTGCACCGGCGGCTGGTACGCGGAGCAGGACTGGGAGGGCGCGTGGCTGTGGCGGCTCCTTCCCCAGGTCGGCGAGGCCCGGAGCGTCAAGGTGATATCGGTCACGGGCTACCCGCGCAGGCTCCCCGCCCGCGACCTGCCGCGGCTCCTGCTGGCCACCCGGGTCGGTGGCCGCCCTCTCGACGCCGGGCACGGGTTCCCCGCGCGGCTCGTGGCCCCCGGCCGGCGCGGCTTCTGGTGGGTGAAGTGGGTGGCCCGCCTGGAGCTGTCGCCGGCGCCGTGGTGGTGGCAGTGGCCGTTCCCGGTGACCTGACCACGTAGACTCGGCGGCCGTGCCCAGCCGGCGGGACCGACTCGTCACGCCCACCTTCGTCCTGATCGCGCTGGCGACCCTGGCGTACTTCGTCTCGATCAGCGTGGTCCTCCCGGTGCTCCCGGTCTATGTGCGCGGCCCGCTCGGCGGCGGCGACGTCTCGGTGGGCCTGGCCGTCGGCGCGTTCAGCGTGACGGCCCTGCTCGTTCGGCCGTGGGCCGGCCGCCTCGCCGACCGCCGGGGGCGGCGCCTGCCGATGCTCATCGGGATCGGCATCGTCACGGTCTCGGTGGCCGCGTACGTCGCCGCCGACTCGGTGCCGACCCTCGTGGCGATGCGGCTCGTCACCGGGGCCGGCGAGGCGCTGTTCTTCACCGGGGCCGCGAGCGCGATCGCCGACATGGCGCCCGACGACCGCCGGGGCGAGGCGATCAGCTTCTTCTCGGTGGCGCTGTGGACGGGGATCGCGGTCGGCCCGGTCATCGGTGAGCTGGTGCTCGCCGGAGGCAGGTACGACCTGGTGTGGCTCGTCGGCGCCGCCCTGGGGCTCCTGGCGTGGCTCCTGACGCTGCGGGTTCGGGTGGCGCCGGTCCCACCGCACGAGCAGCCGCCCCGGCTGATCCACCGGGGAGCGCTCCTGCCCGGCACCGCGGTCCTGGCGAGCATCTGGGGCGCCGCCGGATTCTTCGCCTTCGTCCCGCTGTACGCGCGCGAGCTTGGCCTATCGGGGGCCAGCGGCGTCTTCGTGCTGTTCTCGGGGATCGTGCTGACGATCCGGATCGCCGGCGCGCGACTGCCCGACACGTTCGGGCCGATGCGCGCGGCCCGGGCCTCGTTGGTCGTGTCCGCGTCTGGCCTCGCCCTGGTGGGCTTGTGGCGAACGGCGCCGGGCCTGTTCGCGGCCACCGCCGTGTACGCGGTGGGGCAGGCCCTGGCGTTCCCCGCCCTGATGGCGCTGGCGCTCCGGGGGACCGCGCGCGGGGAGCGGGGCGCCGCGATCGGCACGTTCACGGCGATGGTCGACGTCGGCTTCGGCTTGGGGCCGGCCGCCCTCGGGTTCGTCGCCCGTGGGTTCGGCTACGGGGGCGTGTTCTTGATGGGCGCGGCCGTGGCCGTGCTCGGCCTCGTCCCGCTCCTGGTCCGGGCCCGGCGGCGCTGACGGTTACGGGGCGAGGGCGAGTCACTCGGCTCCGGCGCCGAGAGGCGCTCCTCCCCGGGCCGGGGGAGGAGCCGCCGGCCGTGCTCGACGAGGAGGGCCGCCCCCGCCGTGATCGCCAGGTTCCCCATGACCGCCCCGGCGACCCCGGTGGCCACCGCCAGGGCCAGCGCCCCCCCGCGGAGGTCCGCCACGAGGAGCGCGTGCCGGATGCCGGCGTACGCCAGGAACGCGGCCAGCACCCACACCGGGAGCAGCCCCAGGAGCACGGGCACCTGGTGGGCGAAGAACAGCCCCAGGACGAGCAGCGTCCCCCCGAGGAGCAGGTTCATCCCCGCGTGCCGAGCGCCGAGCCGCACGTGCGCCGTCAGACCGCCGGCGCCGTGGCACATCGGCATGCCGCCGATCACGGCTGCCGCCACGTTGCCGAGGCCGCACGACAGGCACACCGCCGAGGGGGTGACTCGCCCGGCGGCCGGGCCGAACGATCGCCGAGCCACGTCGGTCACGGCGACCACGGCGTTCCCGAACGTCAGCGGGAGCTGGGGGATCACCAGGAGCACCAGCGCCTGCCCGAGGACCGTCGGCGACGGGAGCCCCACCCGTGGCAGGGCGAACGACGGTCCGGTCAGTTCGGCGCTGGCCGCCAGCCAGGTGACGAGCAGCCCCCCGGCCAGGATGCCGAGCGCGACGCCGTACCGGGCTCTGCGGGCGGCCAGGGCCACGGCGGCGAACGAGGCCGCCGCCAGAAGGAGCGGCCACGGCGGCTCCGGCGTCCCGAGGAACACGGTCGGCGGGTCGGCGACCATCCGGGTCGCCGCGATCACCAGCAGGAGGCCCACGCCGAGCTGCAGGGCTCGGACCACCGGCGTCGTGAAGAGCCGGGCCAGGAGGTCGGCGACCCGGCCAACCGACAGGAGCAGGAGGAACAGGCCGATCGCCAGCCCGGCGGCGTGGATCACCTCGGGGGACAGCCGCTCGGCCACGGCCACCGCGGTCAAAGCCTTCAACGGCTGGACCGGGAACGGCACGCCGAAGGCCAGGCCGGCAACCACCGCGAGCACGCCGGCGCCGACGAGGACCGCCCCCGGGTCGAGGCCGTTCACGAGGATCAGCGAGCCGCTCAGCGGCACCAGGACGCCGAGGTCGGCCACGGCCCCGGTCGCGTCGCCGAGGCGGACGCGGAAGCGCTCAGCCACGGAGCGCCCTCCGCATGATCGGACGGCTCCCCCGCCGGGCCACCTCGCGGAATCCCGCCTCCTCGAACAGCGAGACCACGCCCGTGTACGCCTCCGCCGACGCGTAGGTGCGCCGGGTGGGGTCGACGGGGTAGGCCTCCACGGCCGTGGCCCCGGCCCGAGCGGCGTGATCGATCGCACCGCGAAGGAGGGCCCGGGCCACCCCGTCCCCACGGTGGTGGCGGTCCACATAGAAGCACACGATCGACCACACCGGCGTGTCGTCGACGCGTTTCAGCGTCGGGGAGCGCTCCAGCCGGCCGTACTCTTCCCTCGGCGACACCGACACCCATCCGACCGGCCGGCCGTCCCGGTAGGCGATCAGGCCGGGCGACCGCCCGGTCGCCACGAGCCGCCGCAGGGCCTCGCGCTTCGATCGCGGCGTGGCCCGGTCGAACTCCGCGGAGCGCATCCGCCACCACATGCACCAGCAGTTGGCGTAGGCACCGTTCGGGCCGAAGAGCCGCACGAGATCCTTCCAACGCTCCCCGACGGCCGGCCGGACCTCGACGCTCACGCCTCACCCTCGACTCGCTCCGGGTGCGCGTGGAGGCCGCCCGGTAGGCGATCGGCCCACCTCACCCGGGCCGGCGGCGCGGATCTCCATGGGCTCCTCGGCGACGAGCGCGCCGGCGCGGCGGCGCGCCCGCCCCGCACCCGGAGGACCACGGCCTCCGTGACGGTTCCGCTGCGCACCGACCTATCGTTCCACATCGCCGGCACGGAAGCGCTCGAGGTCGTCGGGGGTGTCGACGTCGAGGAAGGCCTCCGGCGTGGCCACGGCGCCCCACATCCGGGGGCCGGCCCACTGGACGTCGTGGGCCGCCTCGATGAGCGCGGCCATCGACCGCTCGCCGCGCGACACGAGATGGGCCGCGAGCCGGAGGGCCGCCGACGAGTACCGGGCGCACAGGGGCTGGGCCCGTCCCTCGACGAACGGCACCACCGAGACCTCGCCGGGGAAGCCGGCCAGGAACCGCAGGAGGGCCGTGTCGACGAGCGGCATGTCGACGGCCAGCACCAGGGCGGAGCCCTCGTGGCCCCGTTCGGCCAGGGCCAGGCCGCCGGCGGCCACCGCCGCGAGGGGACCGGAGCCCGGCGGGTCCTCACGAACGTTCTCGGCTCCGGACCATCCCGGGCCGACCTCGAGGACCCGCTCGCACACCTCGCCCAGAACCCGCTCCGCCCGGTCGGCCAGGCGCTCGCCCCCGACCTCGATCGCGGCCTTGTCCCGGCCGAGCCGACGCCCGGCCCCGCCGGTCAGGAGGATCCCCGCCACCGCGGCCACCGGCCGAGTGTGGCACGCTCCGGCCGTGGCCTGGATCGACGACCTCGCCGAGGCGCTGGGGCAGGCCCCCCTCGACCGGGAGGAGCGCCGACGGATCCTCGAGCTGGCTCGGGAGGTGGCCCATCGGACCGAGCGGGTCAACGCCCCACTCGCCTCGTACCTGGTGGGCCGGTTCGCCGCCGGCCGGGCCGACGGGGCCGAGGCCGTGGCCGAGGCGGCCCGGCTCGCTGCGGCCTCGCTCCCCGCGCCGGCCGCGCCGCCCGAGGTTCCGCCCGACCGGTAGCATCGGCTCATGGGCCGGCCGCGTGCGGCGGTGCTGACCGTGAGCGACGGGGTGGCCGGGGGGTCCCGCGAGGACACCTCCGGGCATGCGGTCGCGGACGCCCTCGTGGTGGCGGGCTTCGAGGTGAGCCGGCGCGAGGTCGTGCCGGACGAGCGGGGCCGGATCGAGGCGACGCTCCGGGATCTGGCGGCCTCGGTCTCGCTCGTGGTCACCACGGGGGGGACCGGCTTCGGCCCCCGGGACGTCACGCCGGAGGCCACGCGGGCCGTCATCGACCGCGAGGCCCCCGGGGTGGCCGAGGCCATGCGGGCCGCCGGCCGGGCGGCCACGCCGATGGCCGACCTGTCGCGGGGCGTGGCCGGGACGATCGGCAGCGCGCTCGTGCTCAACCTGCCTGGCGGCCGACGGGGTGCGCTCGACAGCCTCGAAGCGATCCTGCCGGTCCTCCCGCACGCCCTCGAGCTGCTGGCGGGCCGAACCGCGCACGGGCCGGCGCCGGCCCCGGCTCGCCAGCCGCCCCCGGCCGAGCCCCGGGTCGTGGCCACGGCGGTCCGCGTTCACGGGGATCCGCCGTGCCGTGCGGGCCAGCGCCTGGTCCTGAGCCGGTCGGGACCGCTGGACGGGACGCTCGGCTGCGCGGAGTTCGACGGGGCCGCCGCGGTCGACGCGCCCGCCGTGCTGGAGGGCGGAGAGCCGGTGCTGCGGACCTACGAGCACGAGCTCGGATCCGTCGAGGTGTTCCTGGAGCCGACATCGACCCGGCGACCCACGCTCGTCGTGCTGGGGGCCACGCCGGTGGCGAGGTGGCTGCTCCGGTGGGCCAGGGATCTGGGCTGGGAAACCGTCCTCGTGGAGCCCCGCGCCGAGCGCGTTACGGCCGATCACAAGGAGGCGGCCGGGCGAGTGATCGATGCGCCCGGGGCGCTCGGCCCCGTCGCCGACCTCCACGTCGTCCACACCGACCACGACGCGCCGATGGTGGCCGAGCACGTCGCCGCGCTCGTGGCGGCCGGGGCCAGATCCGTCGGGGTGATGGGCAGCCGCCGGCACGTCGGGCCGCACCTCGATCGGCTCCGTGAGGTCGGCGTGGACCCCTCGCGCGTGGAGACACCGGTCGGCCTCGACATCGGTGCGCGGACGCCGGGGGAGATCGCGCTGGCGATCCTGGCCGGGCTGGTGGCGTCGCGGACGGGCCGGGCCGGGGGTTTCCTGGCGAGGGGCGGCCGGTGAACGTCCGGGTCCGGCTCTTCGGCGGGCTGGCCGACCGCGCCGGGGCGTCCGAGGAGACCGTGTCGCTGGAAGGCGAGGACACGGCCGGCGACGTGGTGGAGGCGGTGACCCGGCGTCATCCGTCGTTCGCCGGGATCGCCGCGACGCTCCAGGTGGCCGTCAACCACGAGGTGGTCCCGGCGGAGCACCGGGTCCGTCCCGGGGACGAGGTCGCCCTCCTTCCTCCGGTGGCCGGCGGCGGGGCCCGGATCCTCGTGGGGCTGCGCGACCGCCCTTCGGTGGACGAGGCGTTGGAGGCGGTCGCCGCGCCCGAGGCGGGCGGGACCGTGGCGTTCGTCGGCACCGTCCGGGCCGAGGGCGGTCGGGTCGAGCGCCTGGCGTACTCGGCGTACGAGGCGATGGCCGAGCGGGTGCTGCGTGACGTGGCCGAGGAGGCCGCGGTGCGGTGGCCGGTCGAGGGCGTGGCGGTGCTCCACGGGGTGGGGGACCTGGCCGTGGGGGACCGCACGGTGGTGGTGGCCTGCTCGGCGTCCCACCGGGCCGAGGCGTTCGAGGCGTGCCGGCACGTCCTCGAGGAGGTCAAGCGCCGGGTGCCGGTGTGGAAGCGGGAGTCGGGCCCGGCCGGCGTTCGATGGATCGGGCTCGACCCGTGAGGGCCGGCCACGACCACGACACCGGCGCGCCGCTCGTGCCCCTGGCCGAGGCGCGAGCACGGGGCATGGCCCGGATCGAGCGGCTCCGGGCGGCAGACCTGCCGCTCCGCGAGGCCCACGGCTGTGTCCTCGCGGACGACGTGAC
>JBQGDK010000025.1:0-2243 GCA_052039025.1 Actinomycetota bacterium | reverse complement strand
GGTGAACTCGGGCCGGCGAACTCAGGTCGGCGAGGTTCCCATCGCCGCACCCTCCTCCTCGGACCGGGCCAACGGCCCGAGCAGGAGCCAGCACACCGCCGGGCCGAGGGCCATGATCCAGAACGCCACGGGCCACGAGGTAGCCTCCACCAGCCACCCGAACGCCGGCGACACCACGGCCGCGGTGCCGAACAGGGCGGTCTGCTGGAGGGCGATCGAGGTGCCGCTCCGTCCCGGCTGGGCGAACTCGGCGGCGGCGTTGAACGAAAGCCCGTTCCACGCGAAGGACACGCCCCCGGCGGCCACCAGCACCGGAACCAGCAAGCCCAGGGGAGCCGAGAACAGGGCCGGGGTCACCATCCAGGCACCGGCGATGACCACAGCTGTTCGGCGGAGCGGCACGACGCGCCGACCAACCCGGTCGGACCACCCGCCAACCACGATCCGGAGCAGGATCCCGAGCACCTGGGTCCCGGCCAGGACCGCTCCGGCTGCGACGTTCGACACTCCACGCTCGTCGTGGAGGAACAGCACGACGAACCCGATCACCGCGGCCTGAAGCGCCACCAGCAGCGCGCTGGCCGCGGCCAAACGGTAGACGCGGCGGTCCCGGAGCGGGCCCGGGCCCCGGGCGCCAGGCGACGACGCTGGCTCCCGCAGCCACACGGCACACGCGACCGCGGCCACCACGCAGCCGACGCCAAGGGCGAGCACCCCCGCGCGGGGCTGGGTGGCCGCCACCAGCGCAGGCAGCGTGAGCGCGGCCAGCGCTCCACCGAGCGGAACCGCCGCCTGGCGGAGCCCGAAGGCCATCCCCCGCTCGGCGAACTCGAACCAGCCCATGACCACACGGCCGCTGGCCACGTTGGCCACCGCGCCGAGGACCCCGGCGAGCACGAACGTCACGACCAGCAGGACCCGACTTCCGGCCGCTCCCACCGCCAACGCCCCGCCCGTCCCCAAGAGCCCGACCGACAGGGCCGCCCGCTCCCCGATCCGATCGGTGGCCAGGCCCCAGGGGATCAGCGTGACCGTGGCCCCGAGCCAGATCGCTCCCAGCAGCAACCCGAACCCGGACAGCGACAGCCCGTACTCCGCTCGGAGGGCGGGGCCGATGGCCGGCAGGCCCTGGACCAGCGCGGCGAACGCTGCCTGCGCCAGGATGCCCAGGCCGAGGACGACCCAGCGGTACCGGGCCCTCACCGCCCGGCGGCGGCGTCGACCTCGCGAGCTCGCAGGGCCCGCTCGATCCGGTCCCGGCCCTCGAGCAGCAGGCGCCGGATCGGGCCGGGCACGTCCTCGCGGGCGAGGTAGCGGTCGGTGGTCTCGATCGTGCTCTCGGCGACCACCCACTTCGGGTACAGCTGCTCCCCGAACTCGAGGACGTACTCGAGGTCGCGCTCCTCCCACACGCCGGGGAGCGCCTCGAAGTACCGCTCGGCGTACGGCGCCAGGAGCCCCTCCTGTCCCGGCTGCTGGAACCCCCGCATGGCCGCGCCCAGCATGGCCTCGGACAGCTCCCGGGCCTCCCGGATCGTCCGCCACGCCTCGGCCTTCGCCTCCTCGCTCGGCCGGGCGGCCCGGGCCCCGATGGCCTGCCGCTGGCCCCGGTCGGTCGGGTCGCGTTCGAGCTCCGCGGCGACGAGCGCCTCGGCGTCCTCGACGCCGTTCGAGGCCAGCGAGGTCACCGCCTGCCACCGGAGGTCGGTGTCCACCGCCAGCCCATCGAACGACACCGAGCCGTCCAGCAGCCCCCGGACCGTGCCGAGGTGGTCGGACGATTCCGCCGCGTCGATGAACGCCCGGGTCCAGGCCAGCTGGTGGTCGCTTCCGGCCTCGGCCCGCTCGAGCTCGGCCAGCGCCGTCTCCGCCAGCGACTGGGCGGCGGCCACGCGGTTGGCCGGGTCGCCGTAGAGGGCCACCGCCGCGGCTGCCGCCCCAAGCGCGCGCTCGAGTGTGCCCACCTCGGTCTCCCGCCCGCCGTGCCGAAGCACCAGCGCCAGGTAGTCGCGGGCGGCCAGCTCCGCGTCGCGGGTCATGTCCCAGCACGCCGTCCAGCACACCGAGCGGGTCAGCGAGTCCTCGACGTCCCCCAGCCGGTCCAGCACCGTCAGGAGCGAGCCCTCGTCGAACCGGACCTTGGCGAAGGTCAGGTCGTCGTCGTTCACGAGCGCCAGGGCCGCGACCGGCTGGCCGGCGAGGTCCCCGACCTCGGTCCGCTCGCCGGTCACGTCGAGCTCGGC
>JBQGDK010000024.1:0-2263 GCA_052039025.1 Actinomycetota bacterium | reverse complement strand
GCGATCCCGCGGAGCCGCTCGGGGCCGATCGGGTCCGGCACCGTCAGCGCACCCCCACCCGGACGTTCCGGAACCGCGCCGGGGCCGTCCCGTGTCCCGTCCTGGCGACCTGTCCCGGCTGGCCCTTGCCGCAGTTCGGGGTGCCCCACACCGTCCACTCTTCGGGTCCGCACACCGTGTCGCACGACCCCCAGAACTCCGTGGTGATCCCGGTGTAGTTGGGGTTCCGGTACATCTCGGTGAGCCTGCCGTCCTTGATCCGCCAGGCGACCTCGCACCCGAACTGGAAGTTCACGCGCTTGTCGTCGATCGACCACGAGGTGTTCGTCGACATGAACAGCCCGTCCTTCGTGTCGCCGATCACCTCGGCCAGCGTCCCCTCGCCGGGCTCGAGGCTGACGTTCGTCATCCGGATCAGCGGGAGGTTCTGCCAGCCGTCGGCTCGCATCGTGCCGTTGGATCGCTCGCCGAGCACCGCGGCGGTCTCCCGGCTCGACATGAAGTCCCGGAACACGCCGTCCTCGACGATCTGGACGCGCTGGGCGGGGACCCCCTCGTCGTCGTAGGCGAACGTGCCCAGCCCACCTGCCAGCGTGGCATCGGCGGTGATGTTCACCGCGTCGGAGCCGTACCGGAGCGTGCCGCGGTGGCCGGGCTCGAGGAACGAGGTGCCCGCGTATGCCTCCTCCATCCCCAGGACCCGGTCGAGCTCGATCGGATGGCCGACCGACTCGTGTACCTGAAGCACCATCTGCGGCCCGTCGAGGATCACCGTCGTCTCCTCGGACGGGCAGTCCCTCGCGGCCAGCAGGTCGACGGCCTGGGTGGCCACCCGCTCGGCCTCCTCGACGAGGCCGAGCGCACGGATGTGCTCGTAGCCGGCCGCGGCGATGTGGCCGCGGAACGAGTTCGGGAACGACCGCCGCTGGAGCTCGCCGTCGCCGATCGCCGTGGCCTCGATGCCCCCGCCGGAGTGCGTGATCGTCTGCTCGATCGCCGCGCCCTCGGACGTCGCCAGCGACGACCGCCTCCGGTAGAAGTCGAGCATCGCCTCGGCGAACGACAGCCCGGAGACGGCCCGCATCCGGCGGGACGCTTCCATCAGCAGCGAGACCTTCTCCTCGAGCGAGACCGCGAACGGGTCCTCCTGGACGACGGTCTCCCAGGTGTCTGTGACCGGCTCGATCTCCGCCAGGCGGACCGGCTCGCGGGGGAGCCGGGACGCCGCCCGGGCGATCCCCACGGCCAGGGCGGCGGACCGCTCGACCTCGGCGGGGTCCTCCGAGCGGGCGGTGGCCGCGAAGCCCCAGAACCCGTTCACGAGCACGCGGATGCCGATCCCGTCGGACCTGGAGCGGTCGATGCCCTCCATCTCCTCGTTCTTCACGGTGATGGACTCGTTCTCCTCGAGAACCCATCGGGCGTCCGCGTAGTCGGCTCCCGCCTTCCGGGCCGCCTCCACGGCGTGGCGCACGACGTCGAGCAATCCCTCTCCTTCGTTCCGCGTGGGCCGTCCGGCCGCGGCAGCCGGTCGGCCGGAGGCCGGTAGCGTACCCCGCCGAACCGACATCGGGCCACAGGCAGGCCCGCCCGGTAAGGTTCCCCCGGACGAAAGCTGAAGCATGGGGATGCTCGACGGGAAGGTCGTGGCGGTCACGGGGGCCGGACGGGGCATCGGCCGGGGCGAGGCCCTCCTGGCGGCCGCGGAGGGCGCCCGCGTGATCGTGAACGACGTGGGCGGCGACTGGGACGGGACGGGGCGCGATCCCCGCCCGGCCGCCGAGGTGGCCGAGGGGATCCGGGCCGCCGGAGGCCAGGCCGTGGCCCACCACGAGGACATCTCGGAGCCGGAGGGCGCCGGGTCGCTCGTGGCCGCGGCCCTGGACACCTGGGGGCGGATCGACGCGCTCGTGAACAACGCCGGGATCCTCAGGGACCGGATGACCTTCAACATGTCGGCCGACGAATGGGACGCGGTGATCAAGGTCCATCTCCGCGGCACGTTCCTGTGCACGCAGCGCGTGTGCGCACACTGGCGGGAGCGGTCGAAGGCCGGGGACGATGTCGCCGGCGCCGTCGTCAACACGTCGAGCACGAGCGGGCTCCTCGGGATCCCCGGCCAGGCGAACTATGGGACGGCGAAGGCCGGCATCGCCGCGTTCACCCAGATCGTGTCGATGGAGATGGCCCGGTACGGCGTCCGGGTGAACGCGATCGCTCCCGGGGCCCGGACCCGGATGACCGAGAAGACGTTCGGCGACCT
>JBQGDK010000023.1:0-6811 GCA_052039025.1 Actinomycetota bacterium | reverse complement strand
GTGAGGATGACCAGGCCCCGTCTCATCGGAGCATCATCGACCGGGACGCTTCCGGGCTCAAGCAACCGTGCCCAACGACGTGCCGCAACGCCGGCAGAACATCACCCTGACCGTCCGCGGCTCGCCCTTCTCCTCGGGAGCGACCTCAAGGGACCGGTAGGCCGCAGTCTCCGTGAGGAGCCTCCGGCACCGAGGACACCGCGGCTGGGGCGCGGGCTCCGGAGCGTTCTCCGTCACGCCCTCCGGGACGCCCTCGACCTCCCCCGACAGGAGATGGATCACCTCCTGGCGGAGCCGGCTCGCATCAGCGCCGAGCTCGTCGAGGACCTGGGCCGCCACACCGTCCCCGACTCGGATCAGCCCGAGGAGGATGTGCTCGGTGCCGATGTAGTTGTGGCCGAGCTCCAGGGCCTCCCGAAGCGAGAGCTCCAGGACCTTCTTGGCGCGGGGCGTGAACGGGATGTGGCCGATGGGGGCGGACCCCCCCTGCCCGACGAGCTCCTCGATCCGATGGCGCGCGGCTTCGAGGGAGATACCCAAGGACTCCAGGGCCTTGGCGCCAACGCCATTACCCTCGTGGATCAGCCCGAGGAGGATGTGCTCGGTCCCGATGTGGTTGTGGTTGAGCATCCTGGCCTCTTCCTGGGCCAGGACCACGACCCGGCGCGCGCGGTCGGTGAACCGCTCGAACACGGCAGCAGCCTACTCCTCCGGCGACACCCCTCCTTCCCGCACCGTCGAGGCGGGGCAGGTCTGGCTGCGGGGGCACCACCGGCACCACGGCCCGCCCCGGAGCTGAGGAGGCCGGCCGTCGAGCACCTCGACCGCCTTCGTGGCGGCCTCGGCCACGCGCCGCACCGCCGACCGCAGGAGGTCCTCGGTGACCTCCTGCACCCGGGACGTCCCGGCCTGGAGGTTCACGTTGACGAGCCGGAACGGCGGCACGCCGTGGCACACCGCCATCACGAGCGCGTAGAACCGGACGTCGTCCTCCTGCTCGGGCCGCTCCTGGCCGCCCTTCAGCTCCACCACGAGCCGCCGGGCCCGCATCGGCTCCGCCGGGTCCACCCCCCCGAGGACGAGGTCCGGGCGGGCCGACAGGACGATGCGCTCCCCCGCCAGCGTCACCCGGAGCGGCCACTCCACCACCGGGTTCCACGCCCGCTCCAGCGGCGGGAACGTCACCCGGAACCACGAGAGCTGGCGGGTGGCCTCGCCGAGGAGCTCGGCCCGCTCAACCGGGGAGAGCAGGCCGAGGTACGAGGCGAACGCGTCGTCGCCCGATTCGAGGCGCTCCAGGGCCCGATCGGCCAGCTCGGCGTCGGCCATGTCGGCCGCGTACACGCCGATCTCCACGGCCTTGTGCACGACGTTGCCCACCGCGAGCTGGGGCCCGTACGTGAACACCCCCTCGTCCAGCTCGTTCGCCAGGAACAGACCCTCGCACCGCTGGTGGAGGTTCGTCAGCTTCGCCTTCGTCAGCCACAGCGAGCGGTCACCGAGGGCCTCGGCGGCGCCCGCCACCCGCCGGTCCAGCTCAGCGCGCAGGTCCTCCGCGAGCCCGTGGGGGAACACGGGGCGCGCCGCGGCCCCGCCCATGACCTCGAGACGGGTCCGCTCCTGGACCGGCGTCAGCGCCATGGCGGGAGCGTAGCCCCCGGGGGTGACACGGTCACGGAGGCGCCACCGGGCTTCGGAGGACCGCGCCGATGCGCTGGATTAGACTCCGTTCGATGGCGAAGGTGGTCGAGCCCCAGGACGAGACGCCCGGCGTCGAACGAGCCCGCATCGAGGAGCTTCGGGCGCGCAAGGCCGAGGCCCACGTCGCCGGCGGCACCGAGGCCATCGAGCGCCAGCACGCCCGCGGAAAGCTGACCGCCCGTGAGCGCCTCGAGCTCCTCCTCGACCCCGGCTCGTTCGTCGAGACGGACACGCTGGCCCGCCACCGGGCCCACGGCTTCGGGATGGAGCGGAACCGGCCCTACACCGATGCCGTGGTGACTGGGTGGGGCACGGTTGACGGCCGCACGGTGTTCGTGTACTCGCAGGATTTCACGGTGATGGGCGGGTCGCTCGGCGAGGTCATGGCCGAGAAGATCTGCAAGGTGATGGACCTGGCCGCCGCCGCCGGGGCGCCGGTGATCGGCCTGAACGACTCGGGCGGGGCCCGGATCCAGGAGGGCGCCACCTCGCTGGCCGGGTACGGCTACATCTTCGACCGCAACGTCCGGAACTCCGGCGTGATCCCGCAGATCAGCGTGATCCTCGGACCGTGCGCCGGCGGGGCGGTGTACTCCCCGGCGATCACCGACTTCATCTTCATGGTGAAGGAGACCGCCCACATGTTCATCACCGGCCCCGACGTGATCAAGACCGTCACGGGAGAGGAGATCACGTTCGAGGAGCTCGGCGGCGCTCAGACCCACGCCAGCCGGTCCGGCCTGGCCTCGTTCATCGCCGAAGACGAGGAGGACTGCCTCCGTCAGGTCCGGTACCTCCTGTCGTTCCTCCCCTCGAACAACATGGAGGACCCGCCGTCGTTCGCTCCGACCGACGACCCCGAGCGCCGGATCCCCGAGCTCGACTCGGTGATCCCCGACTCCCCGCGCGAGCCCTACGACGTCAAGGGCGTGATCCGGGCCGTGGTCGACGGCGGCGAGTTCCTCGAGGTGTTCCCGCTGTGGGCCATGAACATCGTGGTTGGGCTCGCTCGGATGGACGGCCGGAGCGTGGGCATCGTGGCGAACCAGCCGACAGTGCTGGCCGGTACCCTCGACATCGAGTCGAGCGAGAAGGCCGCGCGGTTCGTGCGGTTCTGCGACGCGTTCAACGTCCCGCTGGTCGTGTTCGAGGACGTGCCGGGCTTCCTCCCCGGGGCCGGCCAGGAGTACGGCGGGATCATCCGCCGCGGCGCCAAGCTCCTGTACGCGTTCACCGAGGCCACGGTGCCCCGGGTCACTGTGATCACGCGGAAGGCGTACGGCGGGGCGTACGTCGTGATGAACTCGAAGCACGTCCGCGGCGACATCGCCCTCGCCTGGCCGACCGCGCAGATCGCGGTGATGGGGTCCGAGGGCGCCGTGAACATCGTCCATCGGCGGGAGCTGAAGGAGGCCGACGACCCCGAGGCGCGCCGGCGCGAGCTGATCGCCGAGTACGAGGAGAAGTTCGACAACCCGTACCTCGCGGCGGAGCGGGGGTACGTCGACGACGTGATCGAGCCGTCGGAGACCAGGGTTCGGCTCATCCAGGCCCTCCGGATGCTCCGGACGAAGCGAGAGGCCGTGCCGGCCCGGAAGCACGGCAACATCCCGCTCTGATGCCCCGGTACGAGCTGCCGCCCGACCTGACGCCCGAGGAGGAGCGGGCCGTGCTCGCCGCGCTCGAACAGGCGTTGGGGCCGGCCGCCGAGCGCCCCTCGCCGTGGGCTCTGGCCGGCCGGGCCGAAGCCCTCCGGCAGGGCGCGGTCCAGGTGCGCCGGGACGTCGAGGGCCCGTGGGGGTTCCGGGGCCGGGTGCCGTTCGCCCGACCCGGCACGCCGCCCCTCCGCGGTCGCGGCGACGCGAAGTGAGCGACGACGCGGCGGCGTTGGCCCGCTGGGTGGCGGTCGCCAGGCTCGCCGACCAGGACGAGGCTCGCCTGCTGGCCGGCCGGCTCCAGGCCGAGGGGATCCCGGCGACGATCTTCCCCGAGCCCCAGTCCACCTACTACGGGCCGAACACCCTCCCCCACCTGGGCCAGCCGATCGAGGTGCTGGTGCCCGAGCACCGGGTCGTCGAGGCCCGGGTCCTGGTGGAGGAGCTGGAGCGGTCGTGAGCGCGGAGCGCCCCATGCCGCTTCAGGGCCTCCGGGTCATCGACGCGGCCACGGTGATCGGCGGGCCCGGCGCGGCCACACGGCTGGGGGATTTCGGAGCCGACGTGATCAAGGTCGAGCACCCCGTCATGGGCGACACCACGCGCGCGTTCGGGTGGCGGGTGGCGGGGGTCGCGCTGTGGTGGAAGCACCTGTCCCGCAACAAGCGACCGATCACCCTGAAGCTGTCGGACCGGCGGGGCCGCGACCTCCTCCTCCGGCTCGTCGAGACCGCCGACGTCCTGATCGAGTCGTTCCGACCCGGCACGATGGAGCGGTGGGGCCTCGGTCCGGAGGAGCTGGTCGCCAGGAACCCCCGGCTGGTGATGTTGCGGATCTCCGGGTTCGGCCAGACGGGCCCGTACGCCCGTCGGCCGGGGTTCGGGACGCTGGCCGAGTCGCTGTCGGGATTCGTCCACATGAACGGCGAGGCCGACGGGCCGCCCCTGCTCCCTCCGATCGCCCTGGCCGACGAGGTGGCCGCCCTCCTCGGCGCGTTCTCGGTGATGGTGGCCCTCCACCACCGGGAGCGGAGCGGGGCCGGGCAGGTCATCGACCAGTCGCTGTTCGAGGGCCTGTTCGGGCTCACGGGACCGCTGGCGCTGGCCTACGACCGGCTCGGCCTCGTCACCGGCCGGCACGGCGGCCGACTCCCCTACGTGGCGCCCCGGAACTCGTATCGCACCTCCGACGACCGGTGGGTGGCGCTGTCGGGAACCTCCCAGTCCGTGGCCGACCGGATCTTCGCCGCGATCGAGAGGCCCGAGCTCGCCGCAGACCCACGGTTCGCCACGAACGAGGCCCGGCTGGACCACGTCGAGGAGCTCGACCGGATCCTGTCGGAGTGGATCGGCGCGCACACCCTCCAGGAGGTCATGGCAGCGTTCGAGGCACACGAGGCCACCGCCTCGCCGATCTACGACGTCCAGCAGATCTTCGCCGACATGCAGTACCGGGCGCGGGACACCCTCGTCCGGGTGGAGGACGAGGAGCTCGGCGACGTCCTCCTCCCCGATGTCCAGCCGCGGCTGTCGGAGACGCCGGGCCGTCACCGCCACGCCGGCCTGCCGCTGGGTTCGGCGAACCACGACGTGTTCGCGGACGAGCTCGGGCTCTCCGAGGAGGAGCTCGAGCGGCTCCGCGACGAGGGGGTGGTCTGAATCCGACCGGAGCTGGAGCGTCGGCTGAGCTCCGAGGGCCTCGGCCCACCGCGGTGGTGGTCGAACGCGGCCGGGGACCGGTACGGGCGCCACGACCACCCGTACCACAAAGTGCTGTTCTGCGCCGAGGGCTCGATCGTGTTCCACCTCCCGGACCGCGACGTCGCCCTCGGGCCCGGCGACCGCCTCGACGTGCCGCCGGGAACCGTCCACGCGGCCACCGTGGGTCCCGAGGGCGTCACGTGCGTGGAGGCCTCGAGGCCGGCGTGACGTCCGTGGCCGTGCTGGCCGACCAGCTGTTCGCCGCCGTGCCCGGCGGGATCGGGACGTACGTCCGCGAGCTGCTTCCAGCCCTCCGAGAGGCCGACCCGACGCTCCACCTCACGGTGTTCCACGCCCGACACGAGCGCCCTCGGACGGTCCCGGGGCTCGACGGCCTCCCCCGGGTCGAGCTGGGCCGTGGCATCCGCTCGCTGTACCCCTCGTGGAACCTGGTGGGCCGGCCCTCGCTCCCCACGAGCCTGGCCGGGGCCGGCGTCCTCCACGCGCCCTCGCCGGTGGCGATCCCACCGGCCCGGCCCGGCCAGCGGCTCGTGGTGACCGTCCACGACCTGGCGTTCCGCCTGTACCCGTCGCTGTTCCCGCCGGCCTGGCGGGCGATGTATCGCACCGGCCTACGACGGGCCGCCCGGCACGCCGACGCGATCGTGGCGATCTCCCGGCACACTGCCAGGGACCTGGCCCGGCACGGCATGGTCGACCCGGCCCGGATCCACGTGATCCCGCTGGCGGCGTCGCTGCCGGCGATCGCCGCGGATCCCGAGCCGGCCCTGGAGCGCCTCAAGGTCCCCCGGCCGTACGTCCTGTTCGTGGGCACCCTGGAGCCGAGGAAGAACCTGGTGCGGCTGGTTCGGGCCTACCGGCGGGTCGCCGTCCGCCTCCCCCACACGCTCGTGCTGACCGGCCCGGCTGGGTGGCGGACCCAGCGGCTGCACCGGGAGCTGTCGCTCCGCGGACCCGGCCGGGTCGTCCTGACCGGCCGGGTGGCCCCCGAGGACCTCGACGCGCTCTACCGCGGCGCCGCCGCGTTCTGCTACCCCTCGCTGTACGAGGGGTTCGGCCTGCCGGTCCTCGAGGCGATGGCCCGCGGCGTCCCCACGGTGGTGGCCGACGCGTCGTCGCTCCCCGAGGTCGCCGGCGAGGCCGCGCTGCGGGCCAACCCCCGCTCGGTCCGGGCGCTGGCCGAGGCCCTCGACCGGATCCTGACCGACCGTGACGAGGCCGATCGGCTGGCCCAGGCAGGTCGAGAGCGCGCCGGCCTGTTCTCCTGGGACCAGACCGCTCGGATGACGATCCGGGTCTACGAGGGCCGGCCGTGACGGACCTGGCCGCGTTCCGGTCCCGCTTCCCCGCGCTTGTCCGGGTCACGTACCTGAACACCGCGACCGCGGCGCCGGGCGCGATCCCCGTGCTCGAGGCCCTCCGCCGCGTGCAGGCCGAGTGGGAGGCCGGCGAGTTCTCCTGGCAGGCCTGGGAGGAGGAGGGTGAGCCGACCCGGGACCTGTTCGCCGCCCTGGTGGGTGGGCGAGGCGAGGACGTCGCCCTGCTGCCCACGGTGGCCGAGGCGGCGGCCACGGTGGCGACCTCGCTCCCGCGGGGCCGGGTGGTGGTCGGCGAGCGCGAGTTCACCAGCAACCTCTTCCCCTGGCTGGCCCTCCGGGACCGCGGGTTCGACGTGGTCGAGGTGCCCGCCGTCGATGGGGTGGTCCGCACCGAGGCACTGGTCGGCGCCATCA
>JBQGDK010000022.1:0-8955 GCA_052039025.1 Actinomycetota bacterium | reverse complement strand
CTCCCGGCCACGCACGATCACGAGCACAACCACCCTGCGGTCGAGCACGACCACCGGCAGCACGAGGACGCCTCGCACGAGCACGAGCGGGAGGCCCACATCCACGACCACGCTCGGCCGGCCGCGTCCCCGGGCTAGTGGAGGGGATCCTCGTCGGGACGGGTCACGATCCCGAACCGTGACCTCCAGTACCGGGGGCTCGGCTTCCGGCGCGTCCAGGCCGGGAAGAACACCTTCTTGTCACGGTCGAGCAGGTTGACCTTCTGCCCGTCGGTGGTGAAGGTCCGCATCACGGGCCGCCATGGAAGCGCGCCCTGGGTCTCCCCCGCCGGGACCGGCCGATCGTCGACCGCGAAGAGGCCGAGCTGGCTCTCCTCGGCCAGCACGTGGTCGTCCGGCCCGAGTCGGATCGGGATCGACGAGTAGGTCTCCTCGTGGAAGCTCTCCAGCGCCCTGATCAGACGCTGCCCTCCCGCGCCGCCGGTGCGCTCCAGCGCCTCCGCCACGGCCCGGACCGCGTCGTACCCCTCCTGCTCGAAACCGGATGGCGGATGCCCGAACGCGGCCTCGAACCTCGTGCGGAACCGATGGACCCGAGGGATCATGTCGGCCCACCCCGCCCACGTGTACGGCAGGCAGATCACGCTGCCGGGCGGCATGCGGTGGATGAGGACGGCCTCGTTGACCGCGGCCAGCTGGGCCCCGTCCGGCGCCCGGTGGACCGGACGGAGCGCCAGGACGGCGTCGGCGCCGCCGAGTGACTCCGCGGGCGTGGCTCCCTCCTCGGCCAGCGCCTCGGCGCCGAGCGCGGCATCGGGTAGCACGGCGATCGAGGCGTGGCCCCGATCGACCACGAGGTACCGGGCCAGGACCCGGGCCTGCCAGCGGTGGGGGATCGAGGCCTGGAACGCCAGGCGGAACAGCAGACGGTCGGTATACAGGTCGCCCGCGACCAGGATCACCGGGACCCCTGCGGCCTCGATGTCCGGCCGGGCGTCGACCACGGCGTGGGCCGAGCCGACCACGAACACGGCCGGCGGCTCTCCGGCGACGGCCTCGCGGAGGCGGCCCACCGGGTCCGGTGCCGGCCGAACGTCCAACGTCACGCCGACCTCGGCGGCCGCCAGCTCCATCCCGTCGAGGTACGACCGATGCGCGCCCTCCGCGACGATCACCGGCACCACGGGCCCCACAGGCGGCGGCAACGGAGCCGACTGGCCCACGGAGGGCGACGTCTCCGGCCCGGCTCGAGGGGCCCGGTCGGTCCGCTCCGAGGTACAGGCACCGAGGACCAGCACCAGGACCAGGGCGCTGGGCGCCGCCCGGAGGCGGGCGTCTGGCCGAGCGGTGCTCACGCTTCGGGACGGAGCGCGGGGAAGAGGATGACCTCGCGGAGCGACGGCGCGTCGGTGAGGACCATCAGCAGGCGATCCACGCCGAGCCCCATGCCGCCGGCCGGGGGCATGCCGTGTTCCAGCGCCACCAGGAACTCCTCGTCGAACGGGTGGGCCTCCTCGTCGCCGGCCGCGGCCTGCTCGCGCTGCATCTCGAATCGTGCTCGCTGCTCGTCGGGGTCGGTCAGCTCCGAGTACGCCGGAACGATCTCCACCCCGCCCATGATCAGGTCGAAGTGCTCGGTGACCCGAGGGTCGTCGCGGTGGGGTCGGGCCAGCGGCGACACCTCTCGTGGGAAGTCCTTCACGATCGTCGGAGCCACGAGGTTCGGCTCGACGAGCTTCTCGAACAGCTCGACGACGAGCTTGCCCGCGGGCCAGGCCGGGTCGTAACCGATACCGCGCTCGTCGGCGATCCGTTGGAGGTCCTCGACCGGCGTGTCGAGCGTGAGCCCGGCCCCGACCTCCTCGGCCACGGCCGCGTGCAGCGTGACCCGCGTCCATGGCCGCGATAGGGCCACCTCCGTCCCCCGCCAGGAGTACGAGAGGGAGCCGTTCACGGCCTCGGCCGAGGCCTTCACGAGCCCCTCGGTCAGCTCCATCATGTCCTCGTAGCTCGCGTAGGCCTGGTACGCCTCGAGCATCGTGAACTCGGGGTTGTATTTCGGCGAGATCCCCTCGTTGCGGAACGTCCGACCGATCTCGTACACGCGCTCCATCCCCCCGACCAGCAGGCGCTTCAGGTACAGCTCGGGGGCGATCCGGAGGTACATGTCGATGTCGAGGGCCTGGTGGTGGGTGACGAACGGCCGGGCCAGCCCGCCGCCCGGCACGGGCTGGAGCACCGGCGTCTCGACCTCGACGAACCCCCGGCCGTCGAGGTGATCGCGGAGCGCCGACAGCATCCGGGCCCGGGCCCCCAGGCGCTCCCGGACCTCCTCGTTCGTGGCCAGGTCGAGGTAACGCCTGCGGTGCCGAAGCTCGACGTCGCGGAGGCCGTGCCACTTCTCGGGGAGCGGTCGGAGAGCCTTCGTCAGCAGGACCAGCCGGGATGGCCGCACCGAGAGCTCCCCGCGCTTCGTCCGCACGACCTCCCCCTCGGCCCCGAGCCAGTCGCCGAGGTCGAGGTCCTCGAGCCCCCCGTACGCGTCCGGGCCGAGGGTCTCCTCGGACAGGAACAGCTGGACGTCCGCCGGGCCATCGCGGAGGACGCCGAACGACAGCTTGCCGTGCTCCCGGAGCCCGACCAGACGCCCCGCCACCCGGACCGTCTGGCCGCTGGACGTCCCGAGCTCGAGCCCCGCGAACTTCTCGGCGAGCTCCGCGGCCGTGGCGTCGCGGTCGAACCGAAGCGCGAACGGCTCGATCCCCTTGGCCCGCAACCGTTCCAGCTTCTCCCGACGGACCGTGAGGACATCCTGGGCCGGTGCGTCCTCGGTCATGCGTTCTTCTCGAACACCAGACGGAGGCCCTCGAGCGTGAGCCACGGCTCGTGGTGGTCGACGGCCCGACACTCCCCGATCACCACCGAGGCCAGGCCCCCGGTGGCCACCACGGTCGGCTGGCTGAGCTCCTTGGCGATCCGCTCGACCATCCCGTCGATCAGCGCGGCGTAGCCGAAGATCAACCCGGACTGCACGCTCTCGACCGTGTTCTTGCCGATGGCCGCCTGCGGGGTCACCAGCTCGACGAGCGGCAGGCGCGCGGTGTGCTCGAACAACGCCTGCGCGGCGACCTGGAGGCCGGGCGCGATGGCCCCCCCGACGTACTCGCCGCGCTCGGAGACGCAGTCGAACGTGGTGGCGGTGCCGAAGTCGACGACGACGCACGGGCCGCCGTAGCGCGTGAACGCCGCCAGGGCGTTCACGATGCGGTCGGCCCCGACCTCCTTCGGGTTGTCGGTGAGCACCGGCACACCGGTCTTCACCCCCGGCTCGACCACGACGGGCTGGAACCGGAAGTACCGGCGCACCATCTCCCGGATCGCCTGGGTCGCGCTCGGCACGACGCTCGACAGGACGACGCCGGTCACGTTGCGGTCGAACGACAGCTCCTGCTGCTGGAGGAACCCTCCGAACAGCAACGCGAGCTCGTCGGCGGTGCGGTCGGGCACGGTGGCCATCCGCCACCGCCACGCCAGATCCTCGTCGCGGAACACCCCCACGACGGTCTCGGTGTTGCCCACGTCGATGGCCAGCAGCATCGCTCCGTATCCTCCCTCAATCGGGGGGCCGCAGGAGCAGGTTGTCGATCAGCCTGGCCGGCCCGATCCGGGCGGCCACCAGGGCCCGGACCGGCGCGGTGACCCGGTCGACATCCGCGAACGTGCCTTCCTCGACCACCGCGACGTAGTCGAGGGCCGCCAACGGCTCGGCCCCGATCCGCCGAGCGAGCTCGGCGCGGATGGCTCGGGCGTCACGCTCGCCGCCCTCGACGAGCCACGCGGCCCGGGCCAGAGCCTCGTACAGGCAGGTGGCCGCCCGTCGCTCCTCGGGGGACAGGTAGGTGTTCCGCGACGACATCGCCAGCCCATCGGGCTCTCGCACGGTCGGGCAGCCGACAACCTCGACCGGGAGGTCGAGGTCGGCGACCATCCGCCGGACCACGAACAGCTGCTGGGCGTCCTTCTCCCCGAAATAGGCTCGGCAAGGACCGACGATCCCCAGCAGCTTCGCCACGACCGTGCACACGCCGCGGAAGTGGCCGGGCCTCGAGGCGCCCTCGAGGCGATCACCGACCGGGCCCGGGTCGACCGTCACCTCGGGCGCGCCGCCCGGATACATCTCATCGGCGCCGGGCACGAACGCCACGTCGACGCCCTCCTTCTGGCAGGCCTCGAGGTCGCCGCCGAGGTCACGGGGATAGGCGGCCAGGTCCTCGCCGGACCCGAACTGAAGCGGGTTGACGAAGATCGACACGGCCACCAGGTCGGTCTCCTCGCGGGCCCGTGCCATCAACGACCGATGACCGTGGTGGAGGAACCCCATCGTCGGCACGAACCCCACGGTCCGGCCGGCGGCCCGCCCCTCGACCATGGCCTCCCGGAACGCCTCGCGTGTCCGGATCAGGTCCATTCGGCCAGCACCTCCCGGAGCGCCGACACCTCGCCCGGCCCGAGCCGCCTGGCCCGGACCGCCAGGTGGATGGCGACGTCGGCCAGCGCCACGTACGCCTGCACGGCCTCGGGCGCGTGGGCCGAGAGCGCCTCGAGATTGCGACGGACGGTGCCGGCGTCACCGCGGGCGACCGGCCCGGTGAGCGCCGCGCCGGGCCCGACCCGGATCACGTTCGCCAGCGTGGCCTCGGCCAGGGGCCCGAACGCCGGGAGCGGGTCGTCCACGCCCGCCGCCCGGAACAGGTGCTCGGCCAGCCCCTCCACGGCCACGAGGTAGTTCGAGCAGAACACCGCGGCCGCGTGGTACAGGGGCTTCCGCTCCTCGGCCAGCCGGAACGGGTGACCACCCCAGTCGGCGGCCAGGCGCTCGCCGACCCCGAACCCGAGCTCCTCCCACGCCGTGACCGCAACGTGCGCGCCGGGGAGGCGCTCGACCCCCGACTCCACGTCGGGGACGGTCTGCACGGGGTGCATCGACAGGACGTGGGCGCCGGCGGCCCTGGCAGGGCCCAGCGCCAGGAGCGGGACGGCTCCGGAGAGGTGGGCCACGAACGCCCCCTCGCGGAAGCCGCCGGCGGCGGCGAGCTCGTCGGCCGTCGCGGCCACGGCGTCATCGGGGACGGCCAGCAGGACCGTCTCTGCGGCCCGGGCCGCGTCGGCGGCGGCGAGGAAGGGGACGTCGGGCAGCCAGGTCTCGACCCGAGCCCGGGAGCCCTCCCGACCCGAGGCGGCCACGATCCGGTGGCCGGCCCGAGCGAGGAGGACCGCCAGAGCGGTCCCGACCCTGCCCGCCCCTACGACCGCGACGTCCATGGGGTCGTGCGGGTCACGCCGGCGAGTATAGGCAGGTCAGGGTGCCAGCGGCGGGGCGTACAGGCGGACCCGGCCCGGCGCGTCGAGCCGCAGGTCGCCGACCCGGCGGCCGCCGGGGAGCCAGGGGTCGGGGTCCAGCTCGAGGAGCGGCAGCAGCACGAAGGCCCGCTCGTGCATCCGAGGGTGCGGTACCTGGAGATCCGGCTCGTCGATCGTCTCGTCGCCGAACGAGAGCACGTCGACGTCGATCGTCCTGGGTCCCCACCGATCGGAACGCTCGCGGCCGAGTGCCTCCTCGGTGGCGAGGCAGGCCGCGAGGAGGTCCCGAGCGGTGCCGGCTGGCTCGACCTCGACCACCGCGTTGAGGTAATCGGGTTGGGGTGGGCCGCCGACCGGCTCCGTCTCGTACACGCGAGAGGAACGGAGCACCCGGACGCCTCGCTCCTCGAGGAGCCCCACAGCCCGCCGGAGGTGGTCGAGCCGATCGCCGAGGTTCGAGCCGAGCCCGAGGTACGCTCGGGTCACGCCGTGGTCTCGGCCGACACGTCATCGACGCCGAGCCGCTCGGCCGCCCGTGGCTTGTGCACGACGGCCCCGCACGACCGGACGCCGGAGATCGCCGTCACCGCGGCCGCGACCCGCTCGGCCAGCGTCTCGAGCAGCGTGACCGGCTCCCCCTCGATCGCGGCCAGGGCCACCGCGACGATCTCCCGGTAGTCGGCGGTGGCCTCCAGGTCGTCGGCGACCGCGTCGACCTCGACCTCCAGGTCGACCTCGAAGGGCTGGGGCTGGTCCGTCTCGCCGGCGCTGGCCCCGTGGCAGCCCTCGCCCCGGATCCCCCGGATGCGGATCACCTGCGGCACGGGCTAGGCCCCACCCGCGGCCCGTTGGGCGTCACGCCGGGCCCTCGCCTCGGGGACCTTCCGGAAGTCCCACGACGCGATCCGCTCCGGGACCAGGCGGAGCCACACGCGGTTCCGCCAGCGCCGGTAGGGTGGCTCGTTGCCCCCGAGGTACTTCTCCGACCACAGCCGCTCGGCCTCGGCGACGCGCGGATCGTCCTCGGCCACCTCGACCCGCCCGGTGAGGACCACGCCGCGCAGCTCGTCATAGGCCTCCCCGTCGTCCACGACCCCGGCGGCCCGCCCGTCCCGCAGCATGTTCTCCACCGTGGGGTTGCCGCTCGTCGAGTTGAGGAACAGCGCGCCGTCGTGCCACACGAACCACAGGGGCACGACGTGGGGTACGCCACCCGGGCCGACCGTGGCCAGTCGGATCGTGCGGCCCTCGCGCAGGAACGCGTCGCGCTCGGCCACGGTCAACGACAGGTCGAGCTTCGCCATCAGGCCTCCGGGTCCGAGGGACGGTCCGGCCGACCGAACGAGATCCCGAGGTGGGTCGGCCCGGCGTGGTGCGCATGGGATTCGTCGAGATGGACACGGCGGAGGTAGTCGGCGATCAGCGGGTGAACGGCCTCGGGGGCGTCCTCGGTGACGTAGTGCGAGCACCCGGGGAGCAGGGCCACGGTGGCGCCGAGCATCGCCTCGCCCAGGCGCTCGGCCAGCTCGGCCGGCTGGAACGGGTCCTCCTCGCCCCAGACCACCAGCACTCGCACGTCGAGCGCCCCCAGGCGCGCCTCGGTCCCGACCAGCCCCCGCCCGTCGATCCCGAGGGCCGCCCGGATCACGGCCATCGGGTCCGCCATCCAGGGACGCGCGTACTCCTCACGGTCCTCGTCGGACAGTCGGGTCGGCCGGGCCATCCCCGTGTCCAGCGCCGCGCCGACCATGGCCCGGGCGAACGACTCGTCAACGCCCTCGGGGTCGGCGTCCTGGAGCATCCGCACCGCCTCGATCGGCCAGGAGTCGAACGCGATCGAATCGACGAGCACCATGGACCGCACGCCCAGGTCGAGGGCCAGCAGCTGGGCGACCCCGCCACCGATGTCGTGGCCGATGACCGCGGGGTCGGCCAGCCCCAGCGCCTCCACCAGCTCCCTGACGTACCCCGCCTGGCGGCTCACGGTCAGCGCCGCCGGGTCCTCGGGCTTGTCGGAGTCGCCGTAGCCGAGTAGATCGGGGGCGACGGCCCGGAACCGGGGAGCCAGGATCGGCACGAGGTCCCGCCACAGGTGGGACGACGTGGGGAACCCGTGGAGGAGAACCGCCGGGGGGCCGTCGCCCTCGTCGACGTACGCGAGGTCGCCGCCGGAGACCTTCAGGTGGCGCTTCTCCATCGTCACCGGTGCCCCCGGATCGCGTCGACGACCCGCAGCGTCCGGACGACCGCCCCGACGTCATGCACCCGGACCACATGAGCGCCGCGCCAGGCCATCCACGCGGCGGCGCCGATCGTCCCCTCGAGGCGCTCGTCGACCGGCGCGTCGCCGAGAGCCGTCCCGATGAAGGACTTCCTCGACGGTCCCACCACCACCGGCACGCCGAGTTGGAGGAACGCGTCGATGTCCCGCATCAGCTCGAGGTTGTGCTCGTACGTCTTCCCGAAACCGAGACCCGGGTCGACGGCGAGGCGATCCCGGTCGATGTCCGCGGCCTCGGCGGCCTTCAGCCGGCCGGCCAGGTACTCGCGGACCTCGCCGACCACGTCGCCGTACCGCGGCTCGACCTGCATCGTCTTGGGCTCACCGAGCATGTGCATCAGCACGAGGCCGGCGCCCGAGGCTGCCACGACCTTCAGCATCTCGGGCTCGCGGGCTCCGGAGACATCGTTGACGAGCACGGCGCCGGCGTCGAGGGCCGCCCCGGCCACCTGGGGCTTGCGGGTGTCGATCGAGATCGGCACGTCGACCTCGGCGACCAGCCGCTTGATCACCGGGAGCACCCGGCTCAGCTCCTCCTCGACCGTCACCGCGTCGGAGCCCGGCCTCGTCGACTCCCCGCCGACGTCGAGGATCGCCGCGCCCTCCCCGGCCATGGCCACGCCGTGGGCCACCGCGGCCTCGTGGTCGAGGAACAGCCCTCCGTCCGAGAACGAGTCCGAGGTCACGTTCAGGACCCCCATGACCAGCGTGGTCCGGCCGCACTCGACCGACCGATCGTCCATCCGCCACCGCACGGTCCCAAGCCTAGCGCGGTGGAACCTTCCGCCTCGCTCGGGCGTCTAGGCTCGGGAGGATGCGCGTGATCCGGACCCAAGAGCGGAGGGCGATGGCGAGGGCCGAGGGCGGGCGGATGGGCGCGCTGTACGAGGCCCACGCCCCCGAGGCGGGCCGGCTCGCCTACCTCCTGACCGGAGACCGCATGCTGGCCGAGGACCTCGTCCACGAGGCGTTCGTCCGCCTGTTCGGGCGGTTCCGGGACCTTCGGCATCCCGAGGCGTTCCGGTCGTATCTGCGAACCACCGTGGTGAACCTGGCCCGCTCCCACTTCCGGCGTCGCCGGGTGGAGCGAGCCTACGTGGAGCGCCAGGGGCGGGCCCCGGAAGCCGCCTCCACGGAGCACGGCGGCCACCACGAGATGTGGGGGACGCTCCTGCGCCTCAACCCGAGGCAGCGGGCGGCCATCGTCCTCCGCTACTACGAGGACCTCACCGAGGCCGAGACCGCCGAGGTCCTCGGCTGCGCGGTGGGCACGGTGAAGTCGCTGGTGTCGCGGGGCCTGGACCGGCTCCGGT
>JBQGDK010000021.1:0-3241 GCA_052039025.1 Actinomycetota bacterium | reverse complement strand
CCGCCGCCCATCGGGAGATCCCGAAGAGCAGCGAGGCGCCGGCGCGCCGTGCCTGTCCCCCCCGTCGCAGGACCGACGGCTCGGGCGGCACACGGAGCGCGGCGGTCGACACCGCCACCAGGGCGGCCACGATCAGGCCGATGGCCGCCTGCGTCGGCCCGATCGCGATCCCGGGACCGAGGACCGTCTGCGTGCCCCGGACGGCCTCGAGATCGAGGGCCCGCCATCGCACGGCCAGAGCGGCCAGGGCCGCGACGAAGACGGGCTCGGCGAGCGCGGACCGGAGCCTGGCCGCCGCCGCGGGCCCCTCGCCCCCCCGGCGCATCGGCGTGGCCAGGTGGGCGCCGATCGCCGCGAGGGCCAGGGCCGGGTACACCAGGGTCAGGGAGCCCGGCAGCACCCCCAGGGCGACGCCCGTGGCGAAACCGGCTCCGGCCAGGGCGGCCGTCGCCCCGACGGCCTCGACCGCCGTGGGCCGGGCCCGGCCGGACCGGAGCAGCCGGAGAAGGTCAACCCACCGATCGGTCACACCGCGCCACCAGACCCGCTCGTCCGAGAGGATCCGGCGGACGATCCCCGCGGCCAGGTCTGCCAGCGCGCCCAGGGCCAGGGCCACGGGGAGGGCGAGCGCGGCCTTCACACGGGGGTGGGCCGGTCAGCCGGCGCTGCGGCGAACAAAGGCCTCGGTGAGGTGGTTCCAGGCGCAGCCGGTGCACACCTCGACGACGTAGCAGGCGCCGCCCTTCCGCCGGGCGGCCAGGGCGATCCCCTTCTCGAGGTCCCAGACCCGGCCGTTGTCGCGCTTGAGGTCGTCGGCGTACACGTACGCGAGGAGACGGAGGCCCTCCCGGTCGCACACGGGGCACGGACGTGCGGTCTCCCGGCCGACGTGCCGGGCCGCCCGCATCAGCTCGGGATGAGCGTCGCAGACGTCGATCCTCGACAGCATGCCCCGCCTGACGTCCCGGAGGAGCGCCCGCTTGGCCAGCGTGTAGTCCACCACCCCGAGCTGGGAATCGGTTCGCCGCCGCGCCCGCATGGCCATGGCGGCCATTCTACCCGGCGGCCGTGACGGGCCCGTCCACACCTCGCCGAGGCGAACGAACGGCGCCACGCGCCGTCGTCTTCTGCCGGCCCATTCGGTGTAATCTTGTAATCACGTGGTCGTACCGGTGGCTGCAGGGGGAGAGGTGGCCGGGTGGTTCGCCGGCCGGCTCCCCGACGGCTGGTTCACCGGGCCGCCCGAGGTGGCCGCCGATCGAGAGGAGATCCTGGTCGTCGGGCGTCTCCCCGAGCCGGCCTACCCTCGCGGGGCCACGGCCGCGGCCAGGGGCGCGACCCGCGAGGCCTGGATCGACCGGTTCCGTGAGGAAACCCGGGGGCGCCGGATCGGCATCGCCCTCGAGGCCGAGCACCTGTTCCGCCGGAAGGTGTCGTGGGGCGCGGAATGCGGGGACGTGCGGGTGCTGTTCTCAACCTTGAGCGTGCCGGTGATGACCCGGCTGCGGATGGCCGAGCGCGCCGTGCTCGATGTCCTCGAGGACGCCGGCGTGGCCCGGAGCCGCAGCGAGGCGCTGGCCTGGTGCGTTCGGATGGTGGGCGAGAACCTGGAGAACTGGCTGCGGGACCTGGGGAAGGCGTTCGAGCGTGTCGAGCGGGTCCGGGCCCGGGGACCGAAGAGCGGAGCGTGATGCGATGAAGTACATCGACTCGATCCTGCATGGCCCGGCCGTCGATGGCGACGGTCGCGCGGGGGCCGGCCCGGACGGCGAGGCGCTGGACGCGTACTCGCGGGTGGTCACCTCGGTCGCCGAGGGCCTGATCCCCTCGGTGGCGAGCCTGCGTGTGACCCGGCGGGTCCGGGGCGGCCGGCGGGCCGACGGCGCCGGCAGCGCCGTGGCCATCACCCCCGACGGGTTCCTGCTGACCTCGGCCCACGTGGTGTCGGGGTCCGACGGAGGGTCGGCTTCGTTCGTCGACGGCCGGGAGCTCGAGTGGCACGTGGTCGGCACCGACGCCCTGTCCGACCTCGCGGTGGTCCGGGTCACGGCCTCGGACCTGCCGGCGGCCGCGCTCGGCGACGCGGACGCGCTCCGGGTGGGCCAGCTGGTGGTGGCCGTCGGCAACCCGCTCGGCCTGGCCGGCTCGGTCACGGCCGGCGTCGTCAGCGCGCTCGGGCGCGGCCTGCCCACGCGGGCCGGCTCGGCCACCCGGATCGTGGAGAACGTCATCCAGACCGACGCCGCGCTGAACCCCGGGAATTCCGGGGGTGCCCTGGCCGATGGGGCCTGCCACGTGGTCGGGATCAACACCGCGGTGGCGGGGATCGGACTCGGGCTGGCCGTGCCGATCGACTCGACCACCCGACGGATCATCTCCTCGCTCATGTCCGAGGGCCGGTTCCGCCGGGCCTACCTGGGGATCGCCGGCGGACCGAGGCCGCTCCCCCCACGGGTGGCTCGCGAGGTCGGCCGGGCGGCCGGGGTCGAGGTCGTGGAGATCGTGGCCGGGAGCCCCGCCGCGAAGGCCGGGCTCCGCCCCGAGGACCTCATCCTCGACGTCGACGGCGAGCCGGTGGCCAGCGCCCGGGACCTCCAGCGGCTGATGGCCGGCGAGACCATCGGACGGGAGATCGCCGTCCGAGTGTTCCGGGACGGCCTGGTGCGGACGCTCCGGGCCACCCCGGTCGAGCTCCGTGGCTGACCGCCTGCGGGTGGGGGTCAGCTTGCGAACCACCCCCGACGTCGACCCGGCCGCCGAGGCCCGCCACGCCGAGGCCCTCGGCTTCGACCTGGTCACGGTGATGGACCACCTGCCGGGCTCGCGGCCCTCGTTCGAGACGTGGACCGAGATGACCTGGGCCGCCGCGGCCACCGAGCGGATCCTGATCGGCTCGAACGTGCTGGGGATGCCGTACCGGCACCCTGCGGTGACGGCCAAGATGGCCGAGACCCTTCACCGGCTGTCCGGCGGGCGGCTGGTGCTCGGGATCGGGGGCGGGGGTTCGAACCCCGAGTTCGCCGCGTTCGGCCTGCCGACCCGGCCGCCGAAGGAGAAGGTCGACGCGTTCGAGGAGGGTGTGCGGATCATCCGGGGGCTGTGGGCCGGCGGGCCGGTGAGCATGGAGGGAGAGCACTACTCGGTTCGCGACGCCGAGATCTCGCCGAGCCCCGAGCCCCCCATCCCGCTGTGGTTCGGGGTGTACGGCCCCAGGTCGCTCCGGCTGGCCGGTCGCCTGGCC
>JBQGDK010000020.1:0-2393 GCA_052039025.1 Actinomycetota bacterium | reverse complement strand
ATGTGCAGTGACAATGCGGCAGGTGCGGTCAATCAGCAGGAAAGGCTGGATGCCTACATCGCGGGCTACGTCGATGGAGAAGGATCATTCCACGTGGCCGTCCAGCGGAACCGGTTCACCAGACTCGGTTGGCAGCTCGTCCCCGAGTTCCATGTGAGCCAGAACGCCGAGCGCCGAGAGGTCCTCGACCTCATCCAGCGGCGCCTCGCCTGTGGACGGATCAAGGAGAACCACCGAGGCTCGACGGACACAACTCTCGTGTTCGTCGTTCGGAACCGGGAGGATCTCCTCACCAGGGTGATTCCCTTCTTCGAGGCGAACCCCCTTCTGAGCAGCAAGCAGCAGGACTTCCTGGCTTTCGCCGCGATCGTGCGGGAGATGGCCGTAGGAAGGCACCTGAGCCCGGAAGGGTTCCGTTCACTTCGGCGGCTGGCCGTCTCCATGAATGGAGGTGGCCGGTATCGTCGGGTACATCGGGATGGAGGCATTCAGAATCCTCAGAGGCCATACGCCGGACACTCCGCCGCTCCGTTTGCCCAACGGAGCGGACTCTCGGAGTGAAGATATGGTCCGACCCCCATGGCGACATGGGGAGCCAGGCGGAACAGAAACGTCCTGGCCACCGGCCGAGACCGGTCGGGGGTAACAGACGTGTCGGTCCCTATCCGTCGCGCGCGCAGGAGACTTGAGGAGAGCTGTCCCCAGTACGAGAGGACCGGGACGGACGGACCTCTGGTGTGCCAGTTGTCGCGCCAGCGGCACGGCTGGTTGGCCACGTCCGGCAGGGATAAGCGCTGAAGGCATCTAAGTGCGAAGCTCGCTCCGAGATGAGGTCTCCCACCGGGAAACCGGGTAAGGCCCCTCGCAGACTACGAGGTTGATAGGCCGGAGGTGCACGCACGGCAACGTGTTCAGCCGACCGGTACTAATAGGCCGAGGACTTGGCTCGCTCGCGCTCGCTATGGAGTTCCGGGGTTCGCCCGGAGCTCGCACCCTCGCAGGGTTTCGGTGGCCATGGCGGAGGGGAAACACCCGGTCCCATTCCGAACCCGGAAGTTAAGCCCTCCAGCGCCGATGGTACTGCCCTGGAGACGGGGTGGGAGAGTAGGTCGCCGCCGAGACATCTTCGCTCGAGGCCCCTTCGGGGGCCTCGACGCGTTTCGGGGTAGGTTCTGGCGCATGGAACGCTCTCGGAAGGGGAGGCCGTCGCGCGGACCCGGGAAGGGTCGCCGCCAGGCGCCGCCGCCCCCGCTCGGCCGGGAGGTCGTCGAGGACGTCCGGGCCGCGGCCGGAGGGAAGGGGAACCGGGCCGTGGCCCTGCTGGAGGAGGCCGTGGCCGCCCTCGACCGGGACCGCCCGGGGGATGCCGTCCGCCCCGCGAGCCAGGCCAAGGCGCTGGCGTCGCGCTCGGGAGCCGTCCGGGAGGTCCTGGGGATGGCCCTGTACCGGAGGGGTCGGTATCGAGACGCCCTCCGTGAGCTGCAGGCCTACCGGCGGATCACCGGCAGGCCGGACCAGAACCACCTGATCGCCGACAGCCACCGGGCTCTGGGGTCGCCGGAGAAGGCGCTCCCGCTCGTCCGTGAGGCTCTCGACGCCAGGATCGGGGCCGAGGCGCGGGCCGAGGCCGCCGTGGTCGGCGGCTCAGCGCTGGCCGACCTGGGCCGATACGAGGAGGCCCTGACGCTCCTGCGCCGGTTCGATCGAGGCGGCGAGGCGGCCCGCCCGTACGACCTCCGCGTGTGGTACGTGACCGCAGACGTCCTGGAGCGCGCCGGTCGGACCCGCGACGCCGCCCGGACGTTCCGCCGGATCGTCGACCATGACCCGGACGCGTTCGACGCCGCGGCGCGGCTCGCGGCGCTGGGGGAGCGACGCTAGCCGTCAACGACCGAGCCGCTCGCCCGCCTCTCGAAGCTTCGTGAAGTACCGCATCAGTCCCGCGGCGTTCGTGCGGTACGTTGTCAACAGGTCGTACCGGTCGTCGATCGAGGCAGGACGTTCCCCGTCCCGGTGCAGCTCGTCGAGGGTCCGCTCCATCAGGATGCGGGCCACCTCGTCGAGGTCGTCCGTTCGGCGCGTGGCCTCTTCGACGATCGAGGCCCATCGCCTGGTTCGCTCGATCGCCAGGTCGCACACCGCCCGAACGTCCCCCCGCGGTCCGAAGTGGCTGAACAGCACCGCGGGTGGGTCCAGGCCCCGGGCCAGCTCGATGCTCGCCACTGCCGCCTCCACGTCGAAGTCCGGTGGTGGGGTGGCCGGCCGGAGGACGTTCGCGCCGGGCAGGTAGACGCCGAGCCCGTCGCCGGAGAAGAGTCCGCCCGTCCGTTCGTCGACGATGAACTGGTGGTGCATGGCGTGGCCGGGCGCGTGGAGGATCCGGAGGCTCCGAT
>JBQGDK010000019.1:0-8347 GCA_052039025.1 Actinomycetota bacterium | reverse complement strand
CGCACGCTCGAGGAATCCTCGGGCCAGGGATTCGGCGCCGACGTTGGGACCGGCGACACGATCAACATCGGCGTGATCTCGATCTACTCCGGGGTGGGAGCGTTCGTCGGCCAGCTCGTGAAGCACGGTGCCGAGCTCGCCGTGGAGGAGATCAACAAGCACGGCGTGAACATCCCGCTGGTCGAGGAGGGGTCGCCGTACCTGTCGTTCGAGGCCTACCAGCGGCAGACCGACGGCGGGGTGCTCGGCGGGAAGAAGCTCGCGCTGGTCCAGCGGGACGACAACCTCTCGGCGCAGACGGCCGTCTCCGCCCTCCAGGAGCTCATCACGAAGTTCGACATCAAGGGGGTCATCTTCGCTGGGCTCCTCGACGACATCTTCGCGTGCAAGAAGCTGGTCCAGCAGTACAACATCCCGGCGATCGCCTGCTACTCGGACCTGTACAGCACCGGCAACCTCTACCCGGACTCCGACTACCGGCAGGTGTTTCAGATCTTCCCGCCCGACATCTGGGCCACCGAGGTCCTGGCCGACTACGCGATCGCCGACCGTCGCTACTCGCGGTTCGCGTTCATCGGCGACAACACCGCCATCGGCAACCAGGGGCGGCGGATGGTCGAGCAGGCCCTTGGCGACCGGGGCCACGACCTGGCCACCGCCGAGCAGTACAACGTCGGCGACACCGACATGACCGCGCAAATGCTGCGGATCCGGTCGACAGGGTGCCACGCGGTGTTCCTGTGGGGCCTGGCCGGCGACACCGCCCACGGGCTCCAGAACATCGATGCGCTCGGGGGCGGCTACGTCGATCGGGACGCGGCGCTCGGCGGCGGCTGGCATCCCCAGATCCTCGGGTTCCCGGGCGGTGCCGCCGAGCGGACGTTCGCCGAGCTGGCCGGGCCGGCCGCGAAGGCGGGAACGGTCTCGACCTGGTACGTGGGCGGCATCGGGTACATCCCGCAGTTCCAGGGCGCCGTCGAGGTGTTCCGTCAGCGGTGGGGGCAGTCTCCGACCGGGGGCGAGAACAACCCGGCCGACTCCGTGTACCTGCTGGCCAAGGCGTTCGAGGACGCGGGGACGGTCGACCCGGCCAAGGTCATCGACACGCTCGAGCGGACCTCGATCCACTTCTCCTCGACCACGCCCCACGCCTTCGCCCCGAACCGGCACATCTCACTGACCAAGGACGACATCGTCGGGGTGACGCTGGAGCGGGGGAAGGCCGTGCCGACCCGGCCCGCCTACGAGCTCGGCACGGAGTACGAGGTGTACCACCCCCCGGGCTACATCGGGCCCACCCACTTCGCCAGGCTGAACATGGAGGCGAACGCTGCCAAGTATCCCGAGCTGATGCGAGTGTTCTACGAGGAGGGCTACGGCACCCAGTGCACCAAGGTGCCCGACGACTCGGTCCCGTGGGGGTTCCGGCTGACGAACGACTGCAGGATCCACTGACCGATGGAGATCGTCCTCCAGAGCCTCGTGTCTGGACTCCTCCAGGGAAGCGTGTACGCCGTGCTGGCCCTGGCGTTCTCGGTCATCTACATGACCACGCGCACGATCAACTTCGCTCAAGGCGAGCAGCTGATGGTGGCGGCGTTCATCTACTGGGCGCTGACGGCCGGCGCCGGCGTGGCGTTCCCGGTGGCCCTGGCGATCACGATCGCCGCGTCGATCTTCCTCGGCCTGGTCGTGTACCTGCTGGGGCTCCGACCGCTCGGCCAGTTCGACCCGAACTCGAACATCGGGTGGATCCTCACGACCCTGGCGATCGGGCTGATGCTCGTCGACATCGCCCGTCTGATCTTCGGCGAGGCGAACCGCACCGTTCCCCCCATCGTGACCTCGCTGTTCGGCCGCGAGGCCATCGCCAACATCCCCCCGCAGAAGTACCTCATCTTCATCGTGGGCATCGCGTTGGCGCTCGTGCTCGAGGTCCTGCACCGACGGACGAAGCTCGGCCGGGGCCTCCGGGCCACGGCCCACGACCGCGGGACCGCGGCGCTGATGGGGATCGACACCCGGTTCATGGTCTTGTACTCGTTCGGCCTGGCCGGCGCGCTCGCCGCGATCGGAGCGTGGCTGATCGCACCGGTCACGTTCGTCACGTTCAGCATGGGGACGTTCACGGGGCTGAAGGCCTTCGTCGGAGCGGTGGTCGGTGGGATCGGCTCCACCCGCGGCGCGCTGGTCGGCGGCCTCGTCGTGGGCCTGGTCGAGTCCTCGACGGTGCTGTTCCAGGCCCAGGAGTGGGGGGATGCGGTCGTGTTCGCGCTCCTCGTGCTGATCCTGATGGTGCGGCCGACCGGCATCCTCGGCGAGGCCCGGATCGAGAAGGTCTGACGTGGACGACCTGTTCCCGCCGGACGAGCCCTCCGACGAGACCTCCGCGCCCCCGTCGCCGCAGCCACCGGGGCGCGGGCCCACCGTGCTCGAGCGGATCCGGGCCGCGAACGTCGAGGCGAAACGGGAGCGCGACCGCCGCCGGGTCTCGGCCCGCCCGTCGCCGGCCGCGCCCCCCGCGGTCGCCGAGACGGCGCGGTGGGAGGACGTCCCGGTCCGCCCGGGGATCCATCCGGCCCGGCTCCTCCGCCCGTCGTGGGTCGCCGGGGCGGTCCTGCTCCTGGTGCTCTACCCGCTGGGGCTCGTCCCGGGCGTCGCACCGAACCAGGTCAGCTTCGACCTGGTCCAGGTGATCCTCCGGTACTCGATCATCGTCACCGGGTTGAACATCGTCTCCGGATACACGGGCCAGCTCTCGCTGGGCCAGTCCGTGTTCACGGCGGTCGGGGCGTATGCCTCGGCCGTGATCTCCACCCGCGTGGCCGAGGGGCACGGCGGGCCGTGGATCGGCCTCGGCGTGGCCATCGTCCTGGCCGTCCTCATCGCGGTGGTCCTGGCGCTCCCCTCGCTTCGGGTCCGGGGTGCCTACCTGGCGATCGTGACGCTGGCCTTCATCCCGATCTTCCAGCGGATCTTCGCCTCCGGGGCCGAGTCCGTGCTCGGCGGGTCGGGGGGGATCGACGACATCCGCTCGCCGATCGTGAACCCGGCCGCGGCGGTGCCCGTGGAGACCACCATGTACCCGCCGTGGGGCGGCCCCCCGATGACGAACGTCGACTTCTATTTCCTCACCCTGGCCGCGTTCGCGATCCTCCTGATCGCGGCCCGGAACATCGTGAGGTCCCGGTGGGGTCGCGCGTTCATGGCGATCCGTGAGTCCGAGGTCGCGGCGAAGGCATCGGGCGTGAACGTGTACCGCTTCAAGATCACCGCCTTCGCGATCAGCGCGGTGTACGCGGCGATCGGCGGCTGGCTGTACGTCCACAGCGTCGGGTTCATCGCCCCACAGTTCCCCGCGCAGATCCCGGAGTCGTTCCGGTACGTGGTGATGATGATCGTCGGCGGCACCGGCTCGCTGGCCGGGCCGGTCGTGGGCGCGACCGTGATCCAGTGGAGCGAGTCTCAGCTCCAGGCCCTCGGCGAAGACGTCCCGGCCCTCAGCGGCCTGTCCGACTTCACCCTCCAGTACCCGAACATCCTCCTCGGTATCCTGATCATCCTGGCCGTCGCCCTGGCTCCCCGCGGCATCGTGGGGATCGCTCGGTCGATCACCGACCGCATCGGGCGGTCGCTCGGCGGTGGCCGGACCCCGCCACCCCGGGCCGTCCAGGCCCCGGCGATGGCACGACCCCAGCCCCGCGAGGTGCCGGCCCTCGAGGACGATGTCATCCTCGAGACCGGGAAGATGTCGAAGGTGTTCGGCGGGCTCCGGGCCAACGACCGGATCACGCTGCGGGTCCGGCGCGGCTCCGTGCATGCGCTGATCGGACCGAACGGCTCCGGCAAGACCACGTTCATCAACGTGCTGACCGGGGTGTACGCGCCGGAGGAGGGCGAGGTGCGGTTCCTCGGCCGGAGGATCTCGGGCGCGCCCGCCCACGTCACCGTGGAGCTCGGGATGGGGCGAACGTTCCAGAACCTTCAGCTGTGGAGGCGCATGACGGTCCTCGACAACGTGATGGTCGGTCTCCACGTCCGGGGCCGCTCGGGCCTGCTGTCGTGCGCGGCGCGCATGCCGTGGGCGATGCGGGAGGAGGAGCGGCTCCGCCGGCGGGCGCTCGGCCTGCTGGAGTTCGTGGGGCTCGTCGACTCCGCCGACCTCCTGGCGGGCCAGCTCCCCTACGGGCCCCAGCGACGGCTCGAGGTGGCCCGGGCCCTGGCCCTCGACCCCTCCTTCCTGATCCTCGACGAGCCCGCGGCTGGGCTGAACCCGGCCGAGGTGGCCGCGTTCACCGAGCTGGTCCGGCGGATCCGGCGCGCCGGCATCACGGTGTTCCTGATCGAGCACCACATGGACCTGGTGATGGCGGTGGCCGACACGATTACCGTGCTCGACTTCGGGGAGAAGATCGCCGAGGGCTCGCCGCGAGAGGTCGCGGGGGACCCGAGGGTGATCGAGGCCTACCTCGGCGCGGGCGCCACCGGAGCCGCGGGCTGATGGCCGGCGCCCCGATGCTGGCGGTGGACGACCTCCGGGTCGCCTACGGGAACGTCGAGGTCGTGAAGGGGGTCTCGTTCCAGGTCCACCCCGGCGAGGTCGTCGTGGTGATCGGCTCGAACGGGGCCGGGAAGACCACGACGCTGAAGACGATCACCGGTCTGCCGGAGCTCCTGAAGAAGGTGTCGGGCCGGATCACGTTCGAGGGCACCCGGATCGACCGGTCCCGCCCCAACCGGATCGCCCGCATGGGCCTGGCCCACGTGCCGGAGGGCCGCCAGGTGTTCCCCGACCAGACCGTGAAGGACAACCTCCTCCTGGGCGCGTACCAGCGCCGTGACTACGTCGAGGTGCACCGAGATGTCGCCCGGATCGAGGAGCGGTTCCCGATCCTCGGCGAGCGGGCCGACCAGCTCGCCGGCCTCCTTTCCGGAGGCGAGCAGCAGATGCTCGCCATCGCCCGAGCCCTGATGAGCCGTCCGGAGATGATCCTGTTCGACGAGCCTTCGATGGGGCTGGCCCCGCTGATCGTCGAGCGGGTGTTCGAGATCATCCAGCAGCTGAAGGCCGAGGGAAAGACGATCCTCCTCGTTGAGCAGATGGCCTTCCAGGCCCTGGGGATCGCCGATCGTGCGTACGTCCTCGAGACCGGCCGGATCACGCTGTCCGGACCCGGCTACGAGCTCCTCCAGGACGATCGGGTCAAGCAGGCCTACCTCGGCGCGTAGGCAAGCCGAGCGGCTCGGCGGGCAGCCGGACTAGGATGCGCGGCGGATGAAGGCGAGCTCGGAGCTGACGCCGGCGCAGATCGGGATGCTCGTGGTCGGGTACGCCCTGCTCGCGGTGGCCGCGTACCTCTACCTGGCGTCCGGCCTGCTGGTGCCGGGGCCGTGGCTCGTCGTGCTGTGGGGCGTGATGCTCGGCCTGATCATCGTGGCGATCCGGTGGTGGCGCCGGCCCCTGCTCGTCCTGGCTCTCCCCTTCGTGGCCGGCCTGTTCTGGGTGGCCTTCGTCCAGGGGCTCGGCTCCCTGTTCGACTGGAGCGCCTGACCCCGCGAGGTTGACGCCACTCCGGAGCGCCTGCTATATATCGAAACGATATATCGGCCTGATATATCGACGACCCCCGGCACAGGAGAAGGAGAAGGTGCTCGAACTCGCGGTCCTGGGCCTCCTGAAGGAGCGCTCCATGCACGGCTATCAGCTGAAGAAGAGCCTCTCCGAGACCCTCGGCCCGTTCTGGCAGGTTTCCTACGGGGCCCTGTACCCCGCCCTGAAGCGGCTCCGGGCCCAGGGCGCGGTCGAGGAGGTGTTCCCCAAGACGAAGGTGGGCCGGCGGCGGAACGTGTACCGGCTGACCGAGAAGGGCGAGCGGCTGTTCGCCGAGCTGCTCGGCTCGGTGGGCGAGCGCGACCTCGTCGGCGACGACCTGGGGTTCCGGGTCCGGCTGGCGTTCTTCCGGTACCTGAAGCCCGAGACCAGGATCGGGGTGATGGAGCACCGTCGGGCGGCGCTGTACGACCGGCTGGCCGAGCTGAAGCAGCGGCTCCGGGCCCGGTCCGACGACTACACGAGGTCGCTGATGCGCCACGGCCTCGACGCGACCGAGCGGGACATCTCGTGGCTCGACGACATGATCCAGGCGGAGCGGCGGGCTGCCCAGCGCCCCCGCCGGGCCCGGCGGACGACCCCCGCCGGCACCAAGGAGGAGGGAGCATGACCAAGGTTCGCATCGCCATCGTGGGCGTGGGGAACTGCGCGTCCGCTCTGGTCCAGGGGCTGCAGTTTTACCGCCACGCCGAGCCGGCGGACACCGTTCCCGGCCTCATGCACGTGAAGCTGGGGCCGTACCACGTGTCCGACGTCGAGATCGTGGCGGCCTTCGACGTCGACGGAAAGAAGGTCGGCCGGGACGTGGCTGAGGCGATCTTCGCCGAGCCGAACAACACGATCCGGTTCGCCGACGACGTGCCGCCCACGGGCGCGTCGGTCCAGCGGGGCCCGACGCTCGACGGGCTGGGTCGGTACTACCGCGAGACGATCGACGAGTCCGACGAGGAGCCGGTCGACGTGGCACGGGCCCTGCGCGAGGCGAGGGCCGACGTCGTGGTCAGCTACCTGCCCGTCGGCAGCGAGGAGGCCGCCCGGCACTACGCCCGCGCCGCCATCGACGCCGGATGCGGGTTCGTCAACTGCATCCCCTCGTTCATCGCCTCCGATCCGGCGTGGGCCAGGCGATTCGGCGACGCCGGCCTCCCGATCGTCGGGGACGACATCAAGTCCCAGGTGGGCTCGACGATCGTCCACCGTGTGCTGGCGAAGCTCTTCGAGGACCGAGGCGTCCGTCTCGACCGCACGTACCAGCTGAACTTCGGCGGCAACATGGACTTCAAGAACATGCTGGAGCGCGAGCGGCTGACCTCGAAGAAGCTGTCGAAGACCCGGTCCGTGCAGAGCCAGCTCCGCAAGCGGCTGAAGTCCGACGACATCCACATCGGCCCCTCGGACCACGTGCCGTGGCTCGGGGACCGCAAGTGGGCGCAGATCCGGCTCGAGGGCCAGTCCTTCGGTGACGTGCCCCTCACGGTCGAGCTGAAGCTCGAGGTGTGGGACTCGCCGAACTCGGCCGGGATCGTGATCGACGCGATCCGCTGCGCGAAGCTGGCCATGGACCGCGGGATCGGCGGGCCGCTGATCGGGCCGTCGGCGTACTTCATGAAGTCGCCGCCGGTGCAGTTCTCAGACGAGGCCGCCCGGGAGATGGTCGAGGAGTTCATCCTCGGGAACGGCGCGTCCGCGAGCCAGGACTGGACCGCCTTCTTCGACGCCCAGCCGCAGCGCTGAGCCGGGGCGGCGGGGCGTGAGCGAGGCGTCCCTCCGGCTCGGGCTCCGGCGCTTCGGCGAGCTGCTGGCCCCGCGTGGGTTCCGGCTGCTCCTGACCTCACAGCTCCTGAACCAGGTCGCCGACGGCCTCTACCAGATCGCCCTGGCGTCGGTCCTCATCTTCGGCCTGGAGGCCGCCCGCACGCCGGCCCAGGTGACGAAGGTCCTGGCCGTGACCCTCCTTCCCTTCTCGCTCGTGGGGCCGTTCACCGGCCCGTTCATCGACCGGTTCTCGCGGCGGTCGATCCTGGTGGGGACGTCGGTCGTGCGGACCGGCCTGATCCTCCTGCTGGTCCCGGCGGTGTCGTGGCCGGAGCCCGTGCTGCTGATGCTCGCGGTGGCCACCGTGTCCGTGAATCGCTTCTACCACGCCACCAAGAACACGGTGATGCCCATGGTGGTACCGAGGGAGCACTACCTCGGGGCCAACGCCGTGTCGTCGACGGCGGGGATGGTGTTCGCGCTCGGCGGCGCGGTGATCGGCGGCCCGATGACCGACGCGGTCTCGCCCCGGCTCCCGATCCTGCTGGCGGCGGCGTGCACGGTGGGCAGCGCCGTGTTCGCGGCCCGCCTGAGGCTTCCCCTGGGCGAGCGGCGAGGTCTCGCGGGCATCTTCGGGGAGCTGCGGGACAACCTCCGGGACGTCGGCGAAGGCCTGCGGGTCCTCCTGGGGAGCGCCAGCGCCACGTACGCCGTGTCGTCGACGTGGGCGATGCGGGCCCTGCACGGGTTCGTCATCCTGGCGGCGCTCGTGGTCGGCCGAGCCCGGTTCGACATCGGGGCCAGCGGGTTCTCGGTGGTCCTGGCGGCGGTGGGCGTCGGGGGGTTCGTCGGGGCCCTGCTGGTCCCGGCGGTGGCCCGCCGGGTCGGTCGGCCCGGGGTGGCCCCGCTGGCGTTCGCCCTGGCCGGGGTGGCCACGCTCATCGGCGGACCCCTCTCGGTGTGGGCGGCGATCCTGACGGC
>JBQGDK010000018.1:0-9447 GCA_052039025.1 Actinomycetota bacterium | reverse complement strand
AAGGCCTCGCGGATCGAGCACGACCTGTCGTTCGAGGTCGTCCAGCGGATCGGGCTCGACGCCGGGCTCGTCGACAACAAGTCGTGCTCGATCGACGAGGACTGGCAGGCCCTCCGGTTCGTGTACCGGCTGGAGGATCGGCCGGCATAGCAGGCTGTCAGCCGAAGGATCACCTGGTACCGTGGATCGCCGGTGGCCGCCCCCGACCGGCCGCCCGCCCGGGAGGGACAACGTGAGCGACGCGACCACGACCGCGCGCGGCCCGGCCATCCTGGCCCGAGGGCTCAAGAAGGCCTTCGGCGACGTGGTGGCCCTCGATGGCGTCGACCTGACCGTCGAGGCCGGCACGGTGTTCGGCCTGCTCGGCCCGAACGGCGCAGGCAAGACCACCGCCGTGAAGATCCTCACGACCCTGCTCCCTCCGGATCAGGGGTCCGCCGAGGTCGCCGGCCTCGACGTGACCCGCAGGCCCGACGAGCTGCGGTCCCGGATCGGCCTGACCGGCCAGTATGCCGCCATCGACGAGTACCTCACGGGGCGGGAGAACCTGGAGATGTTCGGCCGCCTCTACAACCTCCCCAAGGCCACGGCCCGGCGCCGGGCGCAGGAGCTGCTGGCCCAGTTCGAGCTCGACGAGGCCGGCGCGCGCGTCGTCAAGACGTATTCGGGCGGCATGCGGCGGCGCCTGGACCTGGCTGCCAGCCTGATCTTCGAACCCGAGGTGCTGTTCCTGGACGAGCCCACCACCGGGCTCGACCCACGTGGACGGCTCAAGATGTGGGACATCATCGAGGAGCTCGCCGCCGGCGGGGCCACGATCCTGCTCACCACGCAGTACATGGAGGAGGCCGACCGGCTGGCCGGGCGGATCGCCGTGCTGGACCGCGGCCGGGTGATCGCCGAAGGAACCCCCGATCAGCTCAAGTCCCGGATCGGCGGGGAGCGCCTCGAGGTGACGGTGACGAACGAGGAGGACCTCCCCAGGGCCGTGGACGTCCTTCGGACCCACTGCGACCCCGACATCCACGTGGAGACCGACCGGCGGCACGCCGCGGTCCCGGTCGCCCACGGGCCTCGGGCGATGGCCGCGGCGGTCCGTGAGCTCGACGCCGCCGGGATCCACCTCGACGACCTGAGCATCCACCGCCCCACCCTCGACGACGTGTTCCTGGCCCTGACCGGAAGGGTGGCCGAGCCAACCGCGGAGGCTGCGGAAGGAGACGGAGCCGCCGAGCGCAGCAGGGAGGCCGCGCGGTGACCGTCCGTCCCCAGACCTCGATCCGCGAACAGGCCGTTCGCGCCTCCGGCCCGGCCCGGGCCATGTCGCACGCCGCGGTCATGGCCAAGCGGCACCTCCTCCAGATGCCTCGGGTCCCCGAGCTGATCGTGTTCGCCACGATCCAGCCGATCATGTTCGTGGTCCTGTTCCGGTACGTGTTCGCCGGCTCGATCGACGTCGGCGGCAACGAGAGCTACATCAACTTCCTGATGGCCGGGATCTTCGTCCAGACCGTGGCCTTCGGCTCCGTGGCTACCGGCATCGGGCTGGCCGCCGACCTCCAGCAGGGGCTGATCGACCGTTTCCGGTCGCTGCCGATGGCCCCATCGGCCGTACTGACCGGCCGGACCCTCTCCGACCTGGTCCGGAACATGTTCGTGGTCGGCGTCATGATCGCCGTGGGCGTCCTCGTGGGGTTCCGCCCGGAGGGCAGCCTGCTCGGCTGGATCAACGCCATCGGGCTCCTGCTCCTCCTCAGCTTCTCGTTCTCGTGGGTGGGCGCGTCGGTCGGCCTGGCGGTCCGCAGCGTCGAGGTGGCCCAGTCGGCCGGTTTCATCTGGCTCTTCCCATTCACCTTCGCCAGCAGCGCCTTCGTGAACCCGGTCAACATCGAGCCGGAGTGGCTCCAGACGTTCGTCGAGCACCAGCCGATCACCCAGGTCGTGAACGCGGTCCGGACCCAGATCCTCGGCCTCAGCCCGGAGGCCGCCCGGGCCCTCTCGATCCCCGAGGACTCGGAGTTGAAGGCCGTGCTGTGGTTGGTGGGGATCCTGGTGGTGATGGTCCCGGTGTCGGTCCGACTGTACCGGCGGGCCGCGGCCCGGCCCCGCTGAGCTACCGCAGCTCGGTGAACCCGGCGGCCTCGCAGGCCTCGACCATCCCGCGGATGTCGTCGTAGGCCTCCGGACCGATCGACACGAACCGCTCGACCAGCCCCAACGCCAACCCCTCGCGGCCACGGGGATCCTCGGCCATCGCGACGAGCGTGTCTCGGACGGCGTTGCGGACCGCCTCGGGGACCCGTCGAGAGACGGCCACCGGCTGGATGGTCGAGGGGCCCAGCGCGTCGATGACGCGGAGCGCCTCGCCCAACGAGGGCTCGTCCCGCATGGCCACCGCCAGCACCTGCGAGTCGATCGCGGAGCCGTCGACCTCGCCGCCGGCGACCATCCTGATCGCCGTCTCGTGGAACCCGGCCTCGATCACCTCCCCGAAGAACCCGTTCGTCTGCCCGAGCCGGAGGAGGTGGTGGCGGGTGACCCCGTAGCCCGAGTGCGAGAGCCGCTCGTTGAACGCCCACGACCTGCCCTTGAGGTCACCGAACGACCGGGCATCGCTGTTCCTGGGCACGATCACGTCCGAGAAGTAGATGGGGCGGCCGGCGTACCGCTCGCCGATCAGCACCGGGGCCGCCACGGGGAGGGCCGGGCTGATGCCACGTCGCTCCAGCGTGACGTACGGGAGGCTGCACACGAAGCACACCTCGTACTCGTCGCGCTCGCACGAGTCGTACGAGGTCTCCACCACGAGCTCGGTGTGGATGCCCAGTCGCCGCCCCACCTCCTCGGTCGCGGCCTCGTACAGCGGCAGCACGTTCGGGGCCAGGTACGTGGCGAACCGAAGGCGGTCCACGTCAGATCGCCGGCCAGGGGACCGACCGGCCGGGGCCGGGCGGGGGGAACACGCCGGACGAACGCAGCGCGTCAGCTCGGTCGGCGGTGCCGTCGACCTCCTCCTCGGTCAGGAGGTCGAGGAGCCGTTCACGGAGCGACCCCCGGCGGAGCTCAGCGGCCACCCGCTCCACGTTTGGGAGGAGGCCGGGCGGCACCGGAGCGCCGGCCAGGTCCCAGATCACGGTGCGCAGCACCGGCTCGACGTGGAAGCACAGCCCGTGGTCGACGACCCAGATCCGGTCGTCGCGGCCCAGCAGGCAGTGGCCGGCCTTGCGGTCGCCGTTCCCCGCCACGACGTCGAACGCGGCGACCGGCGCGAACGCGTCCAGCCGTCCCTCCCGCAGCGTGAGGTAGTGCTGGCCGGGGATGGCATCCACCCACCGCTGCACCGAACCCTCACCGTACGGCCCGTCGCGGAGAACGGTCGGTGGGACGTTCGGCCACCCGAGCGCCTCGGCAAGGGCGAAGGCGGCGACTTCCCGGTTGCACAGCGTGCCGTGGGGGAAGTCCCACAGCGGCGTTTCGCCGGCCCGGGGCTTGTAGACCACCGGCACCGAGCGCCCACCCGCCCGGACTCGAGCCAGGAACGTCGAGTTCGAGGCCCTCGGGAGCAGGCCGACGACCTCGAGCTCGCCCGCCTCGAGGACCGGGTCCACCTCGGTCCTCACGCCGGCTCCGCGCCCCGGTGGCCGTTCAGCGCCGGGCAGACGTGGCCCTCGGGATCGATCGGGTTGCCGCACAGCTCGCACCGAGGACGGCCGGCCGCCGCCACCGCGGCACCGTGCCGGGCCAGGGCGAGGGCCTGCTCCCGCGATGCCCAGAACCGGATCCGGCCCGGCTCGTCCACGTCCTCGTCGTCGTCCTCGACGTCGTCTTCCTCCTCCTCGTCCTCCTCGTCGTCCTCGACCTCCTCCACGTATTCCTCGCACTCGAGCAGGACGAGGTCGCGGGCCTCGTCGTAGCCGATCGAGAGCCGGCCGGCCCGCCACTCGGGGAGGATCGGGTCCTCGAGGCCCATCTCATCCTCGCCCGGCCCCTCGCCGGTCTCCTTCCCGGTCCGGGACAGGATCTCCACGAGCGACGCCGACAACAGCTCGACCTGCTGCTTCTCGACGAGCACGGTCACGAGCCGGTCGGCCTGTCGCCCCTGGAGGTAGAAGACCCGTTCCCCCGGCGGGCCGATCGCCCCGGCGGTGATCCGGTCGACCGGATCGAGCTCGATCACCGGCCTATCCTCCCACCGTCATCGGCGGGGCGTCCTCCGCGGGAGGAGGTCCGAGAGGTCGCCGGTGTCGTTGATCCGGAGCACGCGGCCACCGCGATCGCCCACGGCGAGGGCCGACACCGAGCCGGGAGATACCTCGAGCCGCTGGAAGTGATCGAGGTGGATCCCGGCGTGGTGCGCCAGGGCCAGCCTGATCGGGTCACCGTGGCTCACCACGACCACGGCCCGGCCGCGGTGTCGGGCCGCGATGGCCTCCAGGGCGCGAACGACACGCGCCTGGACGTCGGCCGCCGACTCTCCGCCCGGGAACCGAGCCGCGGACGGGGTGGCGAGCATCCGGCGCCACAACTGGCTCCGGCGGATCTGGGCGAACGTTCGACCCGTCCACGCACCGGTGTCCGCCTCGACCAGCCCCTCCTCGACCTGGACGTCCACCCCGAGGGCGTGGGCGATGGGGGCCGCCGTCTCCATGCATCGCTCCAGCGGGCTCGAGTACACGGCCCGGATCGGGAGCCCCGTCAGGCGCCCCGCCATCGCCTCGCTCTGAGCCCGGCCCGCGGCCGACAGGTGCACCCCCGACGCCCGCCCGTACAGCCGTTTCCCGGTGGCATCGGTCACGCCGTGGCGGACCAGGAGCAGGACGGTGGTGTTCAGGACCAGACCCGAGGGCGGGCCCGGTGCCGTGGGAGCGGCCGCGAGGCCTCCCAGACCCGGATCCACCGCGGGCCGGTCGGCCCGGCCGGCGGCGGCGTCTGCCCCCGGGCCGCCCGGACCTGGGCCGTCCACCAGTCGAGGTGGTCCTCGTCCCACAACCGGGCCAGGGATAGCGATATCCGCCGCATGAACGCTCCGGGGGTCTCCCCCGGGTCCGGGCGCATCGGCCGACCGTACCGGACCGAGATCGGATAGTGGCCGGACCGGGGCCACCCCCGCCCGCGGGGCATGGCCGCGAACGAGCCCCGGATCGCCACCGGAACCGCCGGGACCCCTGCATCGGTGCACAGTCGCGCGGCGCCGGGCCGGAACCGGCCCACCCAGCCGTCCTTCGACCGCGTGCCTTCCGGGAACACCACGATGCTCCACCCCTCCCCCAGGAGTCGCCACGGCGTGTCGGAGAGCCGGCGCCCGCCGGAACGCTCCACCGGGAACGCGTTGAAGGCGAGCGCGGTGCCGGCGGCCCGCCACCACACGTCGAAGAAGTAGTCGGCCGCGGCCCCGACCGCGGTTCGTCGTCGCCACCGCTCCGGAAGCGAGCACAGGATCAGCGGGGCATCGAGGTGACTCGAGTGATTCGCCACGAACACCACGGGGCCGCGGAGCCCCTCGAGGTTGTCGAGACCGTGAACCCGCGGCTCGGTCTGGGACCACACCAGCGGCCGGAGCACGAGTCGCTGGATCGCGGCCCGGGCCGCCCGGCCGGCGGGGGTCCGCGCCCACTCCGTCGGGAACTCCCGGGGCTCCGGCGTCGGCGCGAACGGCTCGGCTGAGCGCGGGACGAGGGACCGGCGGCCCCACCGCCAGCCGCGGGCCACGTCGCGGACCTCGTCCAGCAATGACGGCATCAGCGAACCTCGGCCAGGGCGAGCGGGGGCGAGTGCAGGTACGTGATCGTGGGGCTGGACCCCACCCGCTCGCGAGCCATCTCCAGCGCGTCGGCGAACGTGGACGCGGCTCGGAACCCCATCCGGCGAACCGTCCGACGGTCCCCGCCGACGAAGATCACATCGCCGAGGTGGTCGAGGGCGTGCGCCCCCCAGTACCACATGTAGAAGGGGTGCACGCCGTGGTACGCGTGGGAGTTCCGGTACAGGTGCACGTACCACGGGTCCGTGGCGTACTGCTGCTCGAACTTCGACTCGATCTGGGCCGGGTCGGTGGTCTCGGCCAGGACCTCCTCGAAGAAGTCGACGTAGGAGGGATGGTGGACTGTGTGGAACTCCCACGGCACGGGGTGGAACAGGATCATCGCGCCCCCAGGCCTCACCAGCGGGCGGTTCACATACATGTTGAAGAAGTACCCGAGCCCCAGGCACATCACGAGGATCGGGTTCATGATCGAGTTCACGTTGTACGGGCAGATGTACGGCAGCCCGACGACGAGGATGTCCGACTGGCCGCTCACCTCGACCTTCTGCTGGCGGTGGACCCCGGCCAGCGTGCGCTCGTGCACGGCCTCGGTCTCCCCGGCGTGCACCCCGGTCACCCCGTACGGGGCCCGGATCCGCCGGAACACCTCACGTCGGATCCGGGCGGGCGCCGCGTCGTTCGCCTTCCTCGCCGCCAGGTAGCCGGCCTGGTCGCGCAGCGACCACTCCCACTCGCGCCGGTTCAGGAACCCGAACTCCCGGGGGAACGTCTCGTTGTTCAGCGTGGTCTCGACGGTGAAGATCCGGAGGTGGTTCGCCAGGAGCCGCCCCATCCGAGCGGCCGAGCCGTGAAGCGCCGAGGACGGTGGGTCCATGTACGACCGCGAGTGCAGCATCGTGTTGACGTTGTGGTGATGCCGCAGGCTTCGGTACGAGCCCATCCCCACGGGAACCGACTTGTGGCCGCCGTCCATGGCCACGAGATTGATGTTCACGTAGACGAGGAGGTCGGACTGGGCCGCGCGGCGGGAGATCTCCACGTCCTCGCCCTTGTCGGTCTTCCCGATGTACGCGAGGCCATCGGGATCCTCGGCGTCGAAGTTGCGGAGGCGCTCGGGCCAGAACGACCGGAACACCCGCTCGCCGACGACCCGTTCGATCTCCTTCGCGGTCATCCGCCGATGGAGGGAGTTCGCCACGATCAGCTCGACGTCCTCGACCCCCCGGCGGGCGGCCAGCTCCAGGACCTCCTCGAGCACGAGCTGGCGGACGTCGGGCGGCCGCATCGGCGGGAGCGGGAGCGAGATGTCGTCGAACGCGATCGTGAGCCGCATCCCGGGCCGGAGGAGCTCGGGCAGGGGCTCCGAGCCGAGGGGGTTCAGCAGCGCGGTGCGGATCGCCCCGCGGACGTCGGGGAGCGGCGGCAGCGAGTCCGGCGGGTACACGACCCGCGTCCCGAGCGGGAACCGTTGGAGGCCGAAGCCCTCACCCCGGTGCACCAGGAGCGGCGGGGTCCGCTCGTCCACCTCGAGCACGAAGCCCGGCCTGCTCACGCTTCCTCCCTCGGATCGAACGCCACCTTCGGTGTCCCCAGCCGGCCGGCGCTCATGGCATGATCGATCGCCTCCCGCCAGCTGCCGAGCGGGTACATCGCGCCGAGCACTCCCTCGAGCTCCACCTCGGCCGCCAGCGCCATCGCCAAGTCGAACGCGGAGCGCCGATCGCCGTTCACTCGCTCCGTCCCCGACGCGTACGCGCCGACCACCTCGAGCTCTCGGAACCATACCGGGGTGAGGTCAGCCCCGGCCACCGGGAGCCCCGCCAGCACCACCCGGCCGCCGGCCCTGGTGGTCCGTAGCGCCAGCTCCAGCGAGCCCCGGGCCCCCGCGCATTCGATGGCCAGGTCGACGCCGCCGAGGAGGAACGGGCCGCCCCGCTCGGGCTGGAGCCGGAAGGCGCGCGAGGCCCGGCGAACCGCCGAGACCGCCTCACCGGGGCCGACCACCTCCGTGGCCCCGAACCGGCGAGCCAGGTCACGCTGTCCGGGGTGCTTCGCCACCACGACCACCGTCCCGGCGTCGGTGAACTCCCGGAGGGCCAGGAGCGTGAGGATCCCCACGGTCCCGGCCCCGACCACGAGCACGGAGTCGCCGGGCTCCGGCCGTCCACGCAGCGCGGCGTGGATCGCGCACGCCAGCGGCTCGACCAGGACGGCCCGCTCGTCCGAGACCCGATCCGGGACCGGGTGGAGCTGGGACCGGTGGGCCACGAGCATCGCGCTCCATCCGCCGCCGGTGTCGGCACAGTAACCGGTCTGGAGCCCGGGGGCCACGTGTCCCACCGTGACGCGGTCGCACCGTCCCGTGGCCCCCTCCGCGCACGAGCCGCACGGCGGGAGGCCGCGAGCGGCGCAGGACAGGACCGGATCGATGACCACCCTGGTGCCTGCGGGCAGGTCCTCGACGTCGTCGAACAGGTCGCCGACGACCTCGTGACCGGGGACGAACGGCATCGACACGAGCGGCGAGAAGTAGAAGGACGTGCGCCCGGACAGCGTGGCCAGGTCCGAGCCGCAGATCCCGGCCAGCCGGGGGGCCATCCGCCCCCAGCCCGGGGCCGGAGGGACCGGCTCGTCGCGGTTCACCAGCCGGAGCGGCGCGAGGGGACCGGCCACCAGACCGGGGACGCGGTCGCCGATCGCCCGGGACGCGAGGTACCGGGGCACCGACCGGAACAGCTCCAGTGCGACGGTCATCCCGCCGCCCCCTCCGGCAGGAGGATCTGCGGGGTCCCCTCGGCCTGGGGCCACTCCTCGACCGGCCACCCGCGGCGGCGGGCCACCCGGTACAACGCCACATCGGGGTTCACCGCCGCGGGGTTGCCGACGGCCGCGAGCAGCGGGAGGTCGGAGTGGCTGTCCGCGTACGCATACGAGGCCCGGAGGTCCGCCTCCCGCCGCGCGGCGAAGCGGCGGAGCCACGGGGCCCGGGCCTCGCCGACGAGCGGGGGATGCTCCAGGTAGCCGGTGAGTCGCCCGTCCCGGACCACCACGCTCGTCGCCACGACGTCGTCGAACAGCGGGCGCAGCGGCGAGACGAACGGCTCCAGGGCCCCGGTGACGAGCACGGTGCGATGCCCGGCGGTCCGGTGCTGGCGGATCCGGCGGACGGCGGCCGGCGAGACCCGTCGCAGGATGAACGGGGTCACCACCTCGTCCACGAGGCGGCGGAGCGACTCCTCGGAGGCACCCTCGTACCTCCGGTAGAAGGCCCGCAGGAACGCCCCTCGGTCCCGGCGCTCCGCGGCCAGGTACCGGGGCATCGAGCGGGCCAGCGAGGCGATCGCCCCGGGCCACCGCTCCGGCTCGAGATCGGCCAGGCGGACCCACAGGAACGACTCGACGACGTTCGAGGCCACCACGGTCCCCTCGAGGTCGAACACGGCCAGCACACCGTTCTCCCGGGGGCGCACATCGATCCGCGCCTCCGGCCGGGCCGGGCGCTCGAACCGCAGGGTGCGGGTGACCGCCGGGCAGTGGATCTCCTCGACGTAGTGCCGCCAGTCGACCGCCGCGGCGTCGAAGGGGAACCGCTCCCGGTCCTCGGGTGACAGCGACTCCCACAGCTCGACGGTACGGTCGTCGGTGTAGATCACCTCGGCCTCGGCGTAGGCGCCGTAGAGGTC
>JBQGDK010000017.1:0-7393 GCA_052039025.1 Actinomycetota bacterium | reverse complement strand
CTCGAGGAACTCCCCGAAGGAGATCCCCAGCCGGGTGGCCCCGTTCAGGATCTCCATCGGGCTGAACGCGTGGACGTGGATGCCGGGCACGCGAGCCTTGACCGCGTCGAGCAGGCGGAAGTAGAAATCGCCGGGCAGGTCGGGATGGATGCCGCCCTGCATGCACACCTCGGTGGCCCCGTAGGTCCAGGCCTCCTCGGCCCGGTCGCCCACCTCCCGGAGCGTCAGGGTGTAGGCCTCGGCATCGACCTCCCGTTGGGCGAAAGCGCAGAACCGGCACCCCACGTAGCAGACGTTCGTGAAGTTGATGTTGCGGTTGACCACATAGGTGATCTCGTCCCCCACGGTCTCGCGTCGGAGGTCGTCGGCCACCCCGCAGAGGGCCTCGAGCGAGGAGCCCTCAGCCTCGAACAGCGTCACGGCATCCTCATCCGAGATGTCATCGGGCCTGCGGGCCTCGGCCTTCCGGAGCGCCGAGCGGACCGAGGAGTCGATCCGGGCGGGGTCCCGCCGGCGGGACGCCCATGCCCTGGTGGCCTCGATCTCGAGGTGCTCGAGGTCGCCGTACACGACGTCGGCATCCCCGCGGAGCCCGGCGTCGGCCCCCTTGGCGAACGTGAGCACGGTCGCCCGAGGCTTCCACTGCACCTCAGGGTCCTGCCACGGGATCGGCTCGGGACGCTGGCCCTCCCGGGCCAGCCCGTGGTCCCCGAGCAGCGCCGCCACCGGCGCCCGCATCTTCCCCGCCAGGTACGGATCGGGCCGGACGGCGAACTCCGGATAGACGCAGAGCCGTTCACGCAGCTGGAACCCCTTCTCCCCGCTGCGGGCCCGAAGGGCCTCGAGCTTCGGCCACGGCGCCTCGGGGTTGACGTGGTCGGGGGTCACCGGCGACACCCCGCCCCAGTCGTTGATCCCCGCGTCGAGGAGACGCTGGTAGTGCGGGTCCGAGAGGTTAGGCGGCGCCTGCACGTTGACCCGCGGTCCGAGGAGGAACGTCAAGTCCGCGGGCTCGCCGAGGAGCCGGCGGAGACGGAGGATCGCTTGGTGCGCCTTGGCAGCAGGCGACCGGCTCCAGCCTGGGAGTTGGTTTCTCGACCCCTCAGGGAGACGTCTAAATCCTGCCTTACGCCTGGGGGATCGCCGTCGACGTCAGCTCCGCCGAGGAGTGGAACGGCAAGTGCCACAGCTCCGTGAACTACCACCACGACCAGGTGTGGCGGAACCACAACTGGATCTGGGGGCTGTCGTGGTGCGACCCCATGCACTTTCAGTACGCGACCGGCTACTGAGGAGGACGGGATGAGGACGACGTCGAACATCGTGGCGGCGGCCGCGGCGATCGCGGCCACGGGGACGATCGCCGCCGTGGCGGCCTCCGGCCAGGAGCGGGTGGGGGGACCGCCGGCCCTTCTCGATCCCTCGGCCCCGCGGCTCGTCGAGGACCGGGGCGCGGGGGAGCGGCTCCTGCTCGTGGTCGGCGGGGCCTTCGACACGCGGGAGGATGCGGAGCGGGCCAACGAGGGGATCCGGATCGGCGACCTCCAGGGGTACTACGTGGCGCCCACGCACCAGTTCGTTGGCCTCGACCGGGTCCTGGGCGAAGCCGGGGGCGGGTTCGTGCTGGTGTCCGCGTTCCGGACCGGGCGGGGTGCCCGGGAGTTCCTCGATCTGGTGCGCGGTGCCGGCGGGGCCGGGTTCATCACGCCGCGCCTCGAGAACCTCGGCTTCGAGTACGTGGGGCTGGGTCAGGAGGCGGATCCCGATGGGAGCGGGCCGCTCACCGAGCCGATCCCTGGGCTCACCACGTGACAGGAGCGGCCGCCGGGGCTCTGGCCGCGGCGATCCTGGGGGCAGCGTGCACCGGGGACCCCCGGTCGGGGCCGGACCGCCCCGCCGCCCAGCGGCCCCGATGCGACACCCCTCCGGGCCGGGGCCCGGAGGGGTTCGCCCTCCGCCGAACCCTGGAGATCGATGAGGGCGACCGGGTGGCCACCCGGCTCGACTACCTCGATCCGGAGGGCCGCCGCCTGGTGTACCTCCTCGGGCTGTCCGGAGGGATCGGAGAGGGCCTTCCCGTGCTCGGCGCGGTGACGATCCCCGCAGGGCCCCAGGCGCGGTTCCTGGGGAGGGACGAGGCGTGGATGTTGGTGTGGGAGGATGCGTTCCCCTGCCCTCGGTCGGCGGTGGTGGGGAACGGGTTCGACCGGCCCGGCTTCGTCCGCCTCCTGGTGGAGCTGGGGCTGGTGGCCCCGTCGGCCTCCTCGTCACTCCTCCCCGAGGCGCTCACCGAGTGGGTGGCCGTCTTCCATACCGCGAGCGACGTCACCCAGCTCGACGAGGACGCCGAGGCGCTGATGGAGGTGGCGCCCCAGCACGTGATCGTGGGGCCCGTCGGGTGCCACCAGGGTCTCGCCGAGGCTCTCGGGGTGCCGGAGGGTCAGACCTCCTTCAGCGGGCTGGTGGCCCCGGCGCGGGACGCCCCGGACCGGGCGGTGGCCGGTGCCGTTCGGCACTCGCGCTTCCGCGACGGACCCGTCTTCGCAGGCGAGCTGAGGGTCCTGTGCCTGGCCGATTGACCGCATGCTCGATCACCGAGTGGGTGGTCGTGATGGCAGTGGCCCGGGAATCCGATGAGCTGCTGGGCCGGATGGAGCCGCTGGTGGAGCTGTGGCTCGAGGGAGCGGTGCTGGCCCGGGTCGGCGCCCACGAGGGCCTCGCCGAAGCGCTCGGCGTTGACGCGGGCTGGTGGTACTGCGGCGTTGCCGTGGACGACCGAGACCGCCTCGACGAGGTCACGGGCGTCATCGGCCCGGCGCTGGGATGTCCCCCGTTAGTGGCCGGGCCCTTCCGACTCCTCCGGCTGGTGGACTGACCCGGTGCTACATTGGCTCACGTGGGTAGCCGGCCGCGACGCCGCGGCATCCTGGTCGCGCTGGTCTTGGTCGGCCTCGTCCTCCTCCCCATCGTCGCCAGCGCGGTGGCCGTATGGCGGGCAGCGCACACCGACGAGGCCAGCGAGGTGGACCGCACCGACGTGATCCTCGTCCTCGGGGCAGCCCAGTACGGGGGCGAGCCTTCGCCGATCTTCCAGGGGCGGCTCGACCACGGCATCCTGCTGTACGAGCAGGATTTCGCCGACGAGATCATGGTTCTGGGCTCGCGCCAGCGCGGTGACGAGTTCACCGAGGCGGAGGCCGGTGCGGCGTACCTTCGGTCCCAGGGCATCCCACCGGAGGCGGTGCACACCTCGCCCCGAGGCTCCACCACGCTCGAGAGCCTTCGCGGCGCGGCCGGGGAGATGCGCGATCTCGGCCTCGATAGTGCGTTCCTCGTCTCCGACCCGTGGCACAACCTGCGGGTCCGCCGGATGGCCCGCGACCTGGGCATCGAGGGATACGTGTCCGCAACGTGGCATTCCGCCGCGCGGAGCCAGGCCACGAGGTTCCAGGGCTACGCGCGGGAGACGCTCGCCTACCTGTACTACCGGGTGTTCGGGGCCTGAGGAGCTCGCAGGGGCCGGTGCTACACTCGCGGCCGATGGGGGGGGCGGGTACGATCCGCGAGCGTCAGGAGGCGCTCGAACGGGACACGCTTTCGGTCCGGGCCTCGCTGTCGGCCGCGTCGAAGGGCCGGGAGCGCGACGAGCCACCCCACCCGATCCGCACCGCGTTCCAGCCCGACCGTGACCGCATCGTCCACTCGAAGGCGTTCCGCCGGTTGAAGCACAAGACCCAGGTGTTCATCGCCCCCGAGGGTGATCACTACCGCGTCCGGCTGACGCACACGCTCGAGGTCTCGCAGATCGCCCGGACCATGGCCCGGGCCCTCCGGCTCAACGAGGACCTCACCGAGGCCATCGCGCTCGGCCACGACCTCGGCCACACGCCGTTCGGCCACCTCGGCGAGCAGGCGCTCACGCCGTACCTGGGCCGGCCGTTCCGACACAGCGAGCAGAGCCTCAGGGTGGTCGACCACCTCGAGGACGATGGACGGGGCCTCAACCTGACCTGGGAGGTCCGCGACGGCATCGTGAACCACACCTGGGCCATGCCGGAGCCCGCCACGATGGAGGCCCGGGTGGTGCGGTTCGCCGACCGCCTCGGCTACGTGAACCACGACATCGACGACGCCATCCGGGCCGGCCTGATCACCGAGGAGGACCTGCCCGGTAGCGTCACCGAGGTCCTCGGCCACAGCCACGCCGCGAGGATCGAGACGCTCGTCATCGACATCATCGAGACCACCGCGGAGGGCCCGGAGGTTCGGATGTCCGAGCCCGTGTTCGCCGCGCTCGACCGGCTCCGCGACTTCATGTTCGAGCGGGTGTACCTGCGGGAGGAGGCCGCCCGGGAGCAGGAGAAGGCCATCGGCGTGATCCGGGCCCTGTTCCAGCACTACCTCGCGCACCCCGACGAGGTGCCCCGGGAGTACGCGGGGGCGCCCGGGACCGACGCGGACCGCGTTGGCGACTACATCGCCGGGATGACCGACCGGTTCGCGCTCGCCACATACGAGCGGCTGTTCCTTCCCCAGGGATGGATGCTGTAGCCGGTGAGGATCCGTGACGACGACAAGGAGCTGGTCCGCCAGCGCACCGACCTGGTCAGGCTGGTCCAGCAGTACGTCGCGCTGAAGAAGGCCGGCGCCGATCGGTTCGTCGGACTGTGTCCGTTCCACACCGAGAAGACACCCTCGTTCGGAGTCAGCCCCACCAAGGGGATGTACTACTGCCACGGGTGCGGGCGGGGCGGCGACGCGTTCCGGTTCGTCCAGGAGGTCGAGGGGCTCGATTTCGTCGAGGCCGTGGAGCGGCTGGCCGCCCAGGCCGGGGTGACCCTCCGCTACGAGGGGGTCTCGCCGGGGGAGCGCCGCCAGGCCTCGCGCCGGCAGTCCCTCCACCGGGCCACCGCGATGGCCGCCGATCTGTACCGACGGATGTTGCTCGAGGGCAGGGAGGCCGAGGCCGCCCGCCGGTACCTCGAGGGGCGGGGGCTCACCAGGGCGTCGGTCGAGACGTTCGGGATCGGGTTCGCTCCCGGCTACCCCGACTTCCTGCTGCGGCGGATGGCCCGGGAGTTCTCCCCGGAGATCCTGATCGAGGCCGGCCTGGCGATGAAGGACCCCCGGGGCGGCGTCCGGGACCGGTTCCGGTCCCGGATCACGTTCCCCATCCACGACCTCGCCGGCAAGGCCGTCGGGTTCGGGGCCAGGCTCCTGGGGGGCGACGGGCCCAAGTACCTCAACTCCCCGGAGACCCCGATCTACAGGAAGGCCTCGCTCCTCTACAACCTCCACCGCGCCAAGGCCGAGCTGACGAAGGCCGGCCGGGCGTACGTGGTCGAGGGCTACACCGACGTGATCGCCCTCCATCAGGCCGGTATCCCGCTCGGGGTGGCCACCTGTGGGACCGCGCTGGGGGAGGGGCACTTCCAGGCCCTGTCCCGGTTCTGCCGCCAGGCCGTGCTGTGCTTCGACGCCGACGAGGCCGGGGCCCGGGCAGCCGAGCGGGCCCACAGCCTGTTCGAGCCGTTCGGCCTCGACGTCGCGGTGCTGATCCTCCCCCAGGGCCAGGACCCCGCCGACTTCATCACCCGCGAGGGGGCCGGGGCCTTCGACCGGCTCGCCGACGACGCCGAGCCGCTGGTCGAATACATGCTCCGACGGGCCGTCCGCGGCGAGGCGCTCACGCCCGAAGGCAAGGCCCGAGCCGTGCGCGCGGCGCTTCCGATCGTGGCCGCGCTCACCGACCCCGTCCTCCAGGGCGAGTACGCCGGCCGGCTGAGGGACCTCGTCGGCGTCAGCGATACCGAGGTGCGCCTTGAGCTCGGACGGGTCAAGCCCGAGCCGGCCCCACGCGGCCCTGACCGAGCCCCCACCGCTCGGCCGCCGGAGATCCGCACCCCGGTCCGTGAGGTCGAGAAGGAGGCACTGAAGGTCCTGGCCCAGCATCCCGATATCGGGAGGAGATATGCGGAGAACGTCGGCCCCGAGCACTTCACCACCGAGCGCTACCGGACGGCCTGGGCCCTCATCGAGGAGGCATCCGGCGACCCGGCGGCCCTGGCCGACCGCGCCGGCCAGCGGGGGCAGGCCGAGCTGATCGCCGAGCTCACCCTGGAGCCGCTCAAGGGGGAGCCCACCCCGGCCTACGCGGAGCGGTTGTTCGCTCGGCTCGAGGAACTGAGGCTCCGGCGCGAGGTTGATACCATGAAGAAGCGCCTGGAGGCCCTCAATCCCGTGAAGGAACCCGACACCTTCGACGACCTGTTCAGGCAGTTGGCCGACGTGACCGGCCGGTGGCGCGACGCGCGGACCCGGGCCGGGGAAGGAGCGTAGTGGCGGAGGTCATCAAGGATCCGATCCTCGAGGAGGCCAAGGAGCTGATCGTGGCCCGCGGCCGGGAGCGCGGCTTCGTCACCAGCGAGGATCTCGTGGAGGGCCTCCCGGTCGAGGACATCAGCCCCGAGCAGGTCGAGGAGTTCCTCACCCAGATCGAGGAGCACCTTCGGGAGCAGGGGATCGAGGTGATCGAGGTCCCCGGCGAGGACCTCGACGATCCGGCTCCGGCGACCGCCCGCGAAGAGGACGTCCTCAAGGCGCCCACGAACGACCCCGTCCGCATGTACCTGAAGGAGATCGGCAAGGTCCCCCTGCTCACCGCGGCCCAGGAGGTCGACTTCGCCATGCGGATCGAGGCCGGCGAGATGGCCACGGCGCTGCTCCGCCACGTCGAGGACAACGGCAGGGTGGACGGCAAGTCGCTGGCCAGGGTGATCGAGTTCGTGCCGAAGATCCGCCACCACCAGCTGGAGAAGTTCGGCAAGGTCTCCGGGATCGGGCGGGAGAGCACCACGAAGACGTGGCGTCCCCGGAGTAGCGAGCAGGCCGACGACTTCCTCCGAAAGGTGGAGCGCGACGGCCAGCTGGCCAAGAAGAAGCTGATCGAGGCCAACCTCCGGCTGGTCGTGTCGATCGCCAAGCGGTACGTCGGGCGCGGCATGCTGTTCCTCGACCTGATCCAGGAGGGGAACCTCGGCCTGATCCGCGCGGTCGAGAAGTTCGACTACTCGAAGGGCTTCAAGTTCTCGACGTACGCCACCTGGTGGATCCGCCAGGCCATCACGCGGGCCATCGCGGACCAGGCCCGGACGATCCGGATCCCGGTGCACATGGTCGAGACGATCAACAAGCTCGTCCGGATCCAGCGCCAGCTGCTCCAGGACCTCGGCCGGGAGCCGCTCCCCGAGGAGATCGGCGGCCAGATGGGCATCGCCGCGGAGAAGGTCCGGGAGATCCTGAAGGTCTCGCAGGAGCCCGTATCGCTGGAGACGCCGATCGGCGAGGAGGAGGACTCCCACCTCGGCGACTTCATCGAGGACTCCGAGGCCGT
>JBQGDK010000016.1:0-12664 GCA_052039025.1 Actinomycetota bacterium | reverse complement strand
CCATGCACTGCTCGATGATGTTGCAGGACTGGTGCATCCGATGCACCAGGACCCACAGCCGGTCGTAGCAGTCGCCCTCGGTACCGACGGGAACCTCGAAATCTACCTCGCCGTACTTCTCGTACGGCTCGTCCTTCCGCGAGTCCATGGGGACTCCGCTGCCGTGGAGCACCGGGCCCGAGACCCCGAAGCTCAGGGCCACGTCCGCGGGCAACACGCCGACGCCCTTGGTCCTGGCGGCGATGATCTCGTTGCCCATGATGAGGTTGTCGAAGTCCCGGAGCCTCTTCCGGACCCACTTCAGGACCTCGGTCGACTGCTTCAGGAAGCCGCGGGGGAGATCGTCCTTCAGCCCGCCGACCCGGGCGTACGAGTGGTGCATGCGGGCCCCGGTCGCGGACTCCATCAGGTCCTGGATCATCTCCCGCTCGCGGAACGCGTAGAACATCGGGGTCATCGCGCCGAGCTCGAGCGGGTACGAGCCGGTGAACATCAGATGGTTCAGGATCCGGTTCCACTCGGCCATCATCGTCCGGATCCACCGGGCCCGTTCCGGGACCTCCACCTGGGCGAGCCTCTCGACGGCCAGGCACCATCCCAGCTCGTTGTTGAACGCCGAGAGCCAGTCGTGGCGGTTCATGAGGACCAGCACCTGGCGGTGATCCCGGACCTCGGCCAGCTTCTCCGCGGCCCGGTGCATGTAGCCGATCACCGGCTCGGCGTGCCGGATCTTCTCGCCGTCGAGCTCGAGGACCAGCCGGAGCACCCCGTGAGTGGACGGGTGCTGGGGGCCGATGTTGAGGACCATCTCCTCGGTCGACAGGTCCCGCTCATCGGTGGTGATGATGTCGACGCCGCCGCCCCGGAGGAGCCACTGCTCCCCCATCTGCGAGTAGGCCGGGCGCTGCTCCGTGTCGGCCATGCCGCCACTAGCCTACCGGAAGGCCCGTAGACTCCGCGGCGTGGCTCCTCCGCGCGTCCTGGTCGTCGGCGGCGGGTACGTCGGGATGTACACGGCGCTGGGGCTCCTGAAGCGGACCCCGCCCGGGTCGCTCGACGTGACCGTGGTGGCGCCGGAGTCCTTCATGCTCTACCAGCCCCTGATGCCCGAGGCCGCCTCGGGGAACATCGAGCCCCGGCACGTGGTGATCCCACTCCGGCGCGTGCTGCGGCGGGCCGCGCTGGTGACCGGGCGGCTGGGGGGCCTCGATCACGCCGCCCGGACCGCCACGATCCACCCGGTCGACGGGCGGCCCTACCCGGTCCGGTACGATCACGTCGTCCTCGGCCTGGGCGCCGTCTCCCGGGTCCTCCCCATCCCCGGGCTGGCAGAGCACGGCGTCGGGTTCACCTCGGTCTCCGAGGCCATCTACCTCCGGAACCGGGTGCTGGAGCGCATGGACGCGGCCGAGTCCACGGCCGACCCGGCCATCCGCCGCCGGGCCCTCACCTTCGTGTTCGTCGGCGGCGGGTACTCGGGGGTGCAGGGGTTGTCGGAGCTCGAGGACCTGGCCCGGGAGGCCGCCGAGGGCTATCGGACGGTCGGCCGAGACGACATGCGGTGGGTGCTGGTCGAGGCCGCCGACCGCATCTTGCCGGAGATCGGGGCCTCGCTCAGCTCGTACGCGGCCGACCGACTCCGACGCCGGGGGATCGAGGTCCTGCTCTCGACCCGACTGGAGTCTGCCGAGGGGGGGCGGGTCGTGCTCTCGGACGGCCAGGCGTTCGAGGCGGACACGCTCGTGTGGACGGCCGGTGTCCGGGCCAACCCGACCGTCGACGGCCTCGGTTTCCCGGTGACGGACGGCGGTCGGCTGGACGTCGATGAATACCTCCGGGTCCGGGGCGTGGACGGGGCATGGGCGGCGGGAGACTGCGCCGCGGTCCCCGACCTCACGACCGGCGGGGTGTGCCCCCCCACGGCCCAGCACGCCCTCCGGCAGGCCCGCCGCATCGCCAGGAACGTGCTGGCCGCCCTGGGTGGACGGAGGCCGAGGCCGTTCCGGTACCGCCAGCTGGGGACGCTCGTGTCGCTGGGCCGAGGCGACGGGGTGGCCCGCGTCGTCGGTCTCCGCAGCCGCGGGCTCCCTGCCTGGTTCCTCCACCGGACCTATCACCTCCTGTTGATCCCCACGATCAACCGGAAGGCGCGGGTGATGGCGGACTGGACCCTGGCGCTCTTCTTCCACCGCGACGCGGTGCAGCTCGGGTCGCTCCGCGATCCCAGGAGCAGTTTCACGGCGGCGGCGGGCGGCGAACGAGCCGGGGAAGCCTAGCCGAGGAACAGGACCGTGACCCAGATCCGACCGTCGAGGCCCACCGCCATGCCCACCCCCACGTGTCGGTAGCGACGGTTCAGCGCGTTCCGGCGATGCGGCGGGCTGTCCATGAACGCGTCGTGGAGGATCTCCATCGACGGCCCGTAGCCGATGTTCTCCCCCAAGATCCCCCAGTCGCGGTCGCCGACGTAGGTGGAGAGGTCGGCGCTGTGCACGAGCTGGCCGGTGGTGGCCATGTACCGGCTGTGCCGACGGGCCGCCCGGACCAAGAACTTCCGCATCCCCAGCTCGCCCGTGCCGCGCCGCTCGCGGGCCTCGTTGATGTAGGAGCGGAGTGCTCGCTCACGGCCGTTCGCCGCGGCCGCGGGCGTGCCGACGGCCGGACCGACCAGCATGGCGGACGCCAGGGCGAGGACCACCAGCCGGACCGTCCTTCGGGGGGAAGGGACCTCCATTCTCGACCTCCCGCCTTGGGTCCCGTTCCAGCGCCGGGGGAGGCCCTGGTCCTTCGGCAGCCCGGCGGCCGTACCTCTCTCGAGGCGTAGGCCCGGAGCTTTGCGTCCCGCCGTTTCCGGCGGTTTGCCCTTGTCGGGACCGGTCGTTCAGCTCATGGGTAGTCATCGGCCGATCGGCCGATGGAATTGAGAGGATCGCTACGGGCGCTGGGAGTCGATCCACGACTGCAGCTGGGGGCCGGACTCGAACGAGGCGATGACCGCGTAGCGCGGCTCGCTGTACTTGGACGCGTCGTGCCAGACCGCGTGCCACAGCCGCTCGGAGTCGACGAGGAACTGGGCCCCGCGCGGGAGTGGGATCCTGGCCTCGCCCGCCTCATCCTCCTTCTCCTCGCGCACCAGCATGTGCGACTCGGGGTTGTCGGTCAGCTGGAGCCACGCCCGAACGACCCAGCCGGTTCCCTCGGGCGTGATCCGGTTGTTGTCGTCGGGGTGCAGGGCCTGCACCGCCGAGGCTTGGTCGCTCGGCTCGAGCTTGATGATCCGCACCCGGCCGAAGTTGGCCCCGACGTTCTCGACCCACTTCTTCACGGCCGGGATCCGCTCGACGTTCGGCGTCCACATGCCGTCCTTGTCGGGCTTGCCGTGCTCCCAGAACCCCCGCGGATCGTTGTCACCGTTCGCCGAGGCGAGGATGGCGAAGTTCGTGTCGCCGCCGGACTTCCAGTCCACGTATTCGAGCGACTCCCACTCCTGGGGCTCGGGCATGGGCCCCTCGTACGGCTTGAGCTGGAGAAACCCCGTGGGCTCGAGGTCGGGGATCGTGGCGAACCTGGAGCGGTCCTTGGCGGCGCCGGGCGTGTCCATCCGAACCTCCTGGAGGTGACGTCGGCCGGTCATCATAGCCGACGCCGCCTCCCCGGTACAGGCGGCGAAGGGTCGATCCCCGGGCCCCGGCCCCCCCAGCGAGGATGTGTGGCCCTCAACAGGCCCCCGGGCGATACCGATGACTCAAGCACGGACATGATCACCTCGAGCCGCCCTTCCGACCCCCCGGTCGGCCGTCTCGGCGCGGCCGAGCGGCTCGGCCCCGGGTTGGCCTCCGACTTCGTCTACCAGATCCACGTGGACGAGTCGGGAGGCCTCCGTCTGGCCTGGATCGAGGGGGACCTGGAGCACGTGACCGGCCTCTCCGCCGCCGAGGCCACGCCCGAACGGATGTTCGCGTTGACCCACCCCGCGGATCTGCCCGGACTCGAGGCCGACCTGGCGCGGTTGCTGACCGGCGAGCCGGTGGCGCAGATCCTGCGGATCATCCGCCCCACGGGGGAGGTGCGATGGGTGCACACACGGCTCCGGCCGGAGAGGGACCCGTCGACGGGCCGAGTGGTGCGCTTCCTCGGGGCCTCCAGCGACGTCACCGAGCGGGTCGGCGCGGACCGGGATAGCGAGCGTGCGATGTCCCTGTTCCTGGCCACCCTCGAGGCCACGGCCGACGGCATCCTCGTGGTCGACCGCCACGGAACGGTGGTGTCCACCAACCGTCGGTTCGCCGAGCTGTGGAGGATCCCCGACGCGGCCGGGCCGAACGACGACGAGCTCCTCGCGCACATGCTCGACCAGCTCGTCGATCCGGCGTCGTTCCGGGCCCGGTACCTCTCGGTCGGCCCGGGGAGCGGGGACGTCCTCGAGCTCAGGGACGGCCGGATCTTCGAGTGGACCTCCCGTGTCCACCTGCTGAGCGGCGAGAACGTCGGCCGGGTGTGGTGCTTCCGCGACGTCAGTGCCCTGCGGCGGGCCGAGCGGTTCCTCGCCGAGGCCGAGCGCCTGGCCCGCGTCGGGACGTGGGAGTTCGACGCCCGGACCGGGACCACCGCGTGGTCCGACGAGCTGTTCCGGCTGTACGGGGAGGAGCCCGGCGGCTTCGTGCCCACCGTGGAGTCGTGGCTGGCCCGCGTCCACCCGGGCGACCGGGAGCGGGTCCGCCGCCTCGACGCCGAGGGCCTCGACCGCGGCGGTCCGTTCGAGTACGGCTTCCGGGTGATCCTCCCCTCCGGTGAGGTCCGGACCCACGCCGCCCAGGTCAAGGTGGTCAAGGACCGGGACGACCGGACGCTCCGGGTCATGGGGACCGAGATTGACGTCACCGAGCGGACCAGGGCCGAGGAGGCGCTCCGGGAGAGCGAGGAGCGCTACCGAGAGCTGCTGGAGCGGCAGCCGGCGGTGGTGTACCTGGCCGAGCCCGGGCCGGGTGGACGATGGCTCTATGTGAGCCCGCAGATCGAGCGCCTCCTCGGGTTCACACCGGAGGAATGGACGGCGGACGCCGGGCTGTGGCTCAGCCGGGTCCACCCCGACGATCGCCAGCGCGTCGCCGCCGGGGAGGAGGGGCTGATCGAGAACTGGTCCCGCGCGTCCGACGGGCCCGAGCTCCCCATGCTGGCCACCGAGTACCGCATGGTGGCCAGGGACGGCCGGGAGGTGTGGATCCGGGATGAGGCGTTCCTCGTCCGGGACAGCGACCCGATCGTGATGCGTGGCCTCCTCCTCGACATCACCGACCGCGTCCGGGCGGAGACGGCCTTGCGCGACTCCAACGAGGCTCTGAACGCCTTGATCGAGTCGTCACCGATGGCCATCGTCGCCCTCGACACCGAGCGCCGGGTCACGCTGTGGAACGCCGCCGCCGAGTCGGTCCTCGGCTGGTCCGCCGACGAGGTGCTCGGCGGCCCGTACCCGGTGGTGGCCCCCGATGGACGGGCGGGGCACCTCTCGATCGTGGACCGGCTCGTGCGGGGCGAGATCCTTCGGAACGAGGAGCTCGTTCGAGTCCGCCGGGACGGATCCGTCGTCCACCTGCTCATGTCGGCGGCGCCCCTCCGCGACGACCGGGGGGCGGTGACCGGGGTCATGGGGGTCATCGCCGACGTCACGGACCGGAAGACGGCCGAGGCCCTGGCCGGCAGCGTGGTTCGAGCCTCGATGGACCCGATCGTGGTGATGGACCACCACGGGATCATCGTCGAGTTCAATCCAGCGGCCGAGACGACGTTCGGCCACCTGCGCGACGAGGCCGTGGGGCGCCCGGTGGTCGAGCTGATCCCCGAGTGGGAGACAGACAGGGCGGGCGTGGACCGGCGCCTCGGGGACGAGCGGATCCTGGGGCGGCGCATCGAGGTCACGGCGGTGCGGGCCGACGGATCGGAGTTCCCCGCGGAGCTGACGGTGACCCGGGTCGAGGGGAAGAAGCCCCCGCTCTTCACGGCGTCGCTCCGCGACATCACGGATCGGGTCCGGGCCGAGGAGGAGCTCCGGGAGAGCCTGGCGCGCCTCCGGGCCACCGACGAGCAGCGGCGACGCCTCCTCGAGCGGGTCGTGGCCGCCCAGGAGGAGGAGCGCCGCCGGATCGCCGCGGACATCCACGACGATTCGGTCCAGGTCATGTCGGCGGTTGGGATCAGGCTGGAGTCGCTGCACCGCACCCTGGAGGACGAGCGCTCCTGCCGGGCCGTGGAGGAGCTGCAGACGACGGTTTCGGCGGCCGTGGACCGGCTCCGGCAGTTGATCTTCGAGCTCCGGCCCCCTGCCCTGGATCGGGAAGGACTGGTCCCCGCGCTGCGCACGTACCTCGCTCGGACGGGCGAAGAGACCGGCCTGTCGTGCCGGCTCCACAACAACCTCCTCGCCGAGCCGCCCGAGCCCACCCGCCTGGCGCTGTACCGCATCGTCCAAGAGGCCGTCACGAACGTCCGCAAGCACGCCGGGGCCGGCCGGGTCACGGTCTCGCTCGACCCCCGCGACGGGGGCACGCTGGTGCGGGTGGTCGACGACGGCCGCGGGATGGGCGGGCCGAACGGCTCGGGCTCGAAACCGGGTCACCTGGGGCTGTCGGCCATGCGAGAGCAGGCGGAGATGGCCAGGGGACGGTTCCGGGTGTGGAGTCGGCCCGGGGCCGGCACCACCGTCGAGGTGTGGGTCCCGACGAGGGGGTCGGGCGGTGGGTGACGGCAACGGCCGCATCACGGTCCTGATCGCCGAGGACGAGCCGTCGGTCCGAGCGGCGCTCTCCGAGCTGATCGAGATCGAGGACGAGCTCCGGCTCGTCGGAGCAGCCGCCGACGCTCAGGAGGCCATCGACCTCGCCGGGGAGCACCACCCCGACGTCGCCCTGGTCGACGTGAAGATGCCCGGAGGGGGCGGCACGCGAGCAGCGCGAGAGATCCGGGAGCGCTCCCCCGGCACCCGGATCGTGGCGCTCTCCGCGTACGAAGACCGCACCACGGTGCTCGAGATGCTCCGGGCCGGAGCGGCAGGCTACTTGGTGAAGGGGGGATCGGCCGGGGAGATCGTCGAGGCGATCCGCCGCTCCGTGCGGGGGCAGGCCAGCCTGTCCACCGAGGTGACGGCCGAGGTGATCCACGAGCTCGTCGAGCTCCTGGACCGGTCCGAGCGGATGACCCGGGAGCTCCACGACCTCGACCGGACCAAGAGCGAGCTGATCCAGGTGCTGTCCCACGAGCTGATGACGCCGATCACGGTCATCCAGGGGGCCGCCGGCACGATCTCCGGCCTGGACGGGAGCCTCTCGGCCGACGACGCCCGGGGCCTCGCCTCCAGCGTGTCCCGCGCCGCCGACCGGCTCCGGCGCCTGGTCGGAAACCTCGCCGCAACGGCCCGGCTCGATCGGGAGGAGGCCGAGGTGACGACCCGACCGATCCCCGCCGTCGAGGTGATCGCCATGGCGGGGGCCGAGTTCCCGCAGGTCGGCGGGCGCCTCCGCCTGGCCGTTCCGGACCGCTCCGTCGAGCTGTGGGGTGACGCCCAGCTGGCGTCACAGGCGCTCGTGGCCCTGGTGGAGAACGCGCTGGCCCACTCGCCCGATGACGCGGCCGTCGAGGTTCTCGTGGAGGACACGGGGGTGGAGGTGCGGCTACACGTCGACGACCGGGGCCCCGGCATCGATCCCGAGGTGGCGGAGCGGATGTTCGCCGCGTTCACCCAGGCCGACGCCAGCGTGACCCGGCCACACGAGGGGCTCGGGATCGGGCTGTACCTGGTCCGGAAGATCATGGCGGCCCACGAGGGCCGGATCGAGTTCCGGCCGCGCGACGGCGGCGGCACCAGGTTCACGCTGTCGTTCCCGCAGGCGGCCCGCGGCTGACCCCCGGGGTACCCTCACCCCATGCCGGACCGAAGACGCGGCCTGCCGTCGGTCGACTCGCTCCTGCGCTCGGAACCGGGGCGCCGCGCCTCCGAGCGCTTCGGCCGGGCTGTGGTTCGGCGGGCGATCCGGGCCGTCCTCGACGAGGCCCGCGGCGTCGCGTCCCGCGGCCGCACACCGCCGGACCGAGACGAGCTCCTGGCGCGGGCCGCGGCGCTGGCCGCCAGGATGTCGTTCGGGCTCTCGCCGGTGATCAACGCCACGGGGGTGGTCCTGCACACGAACCTCGGCCGGGCGCCGCTCCCCGACCCCGCCGTGGCGGCGGTCGAGCGAGCCGCCCGAGGCTACACCGACCTGGAGGTCGACCGGGGACCCGGAACCCGGGGTCGGCGGACGGCACGGGCCGAGTTCCTGCTCGAGGCGCTGACCGGAGCCGAGGCGGCGCTCGTCGTCAACAACAACGCCGCCGCCCTGCTCCTGGCGATGGCCGCGCTGGCGCGGCGGAAGGACGTCCTGGTGTCCCGGGGCGAGCTGATCGAGATCGGCGGCGAGTTCCGGCTCCCGGAGATCATGCGAGCTTCCGGCGCCCGCCTGGTCGAGGTTGGTACGACGAACCGGACGCGGCTGGCGGACTACCGCGACGCGCTGTCCGAGCGGGCCGGGCTGATCCTCAAGGTCCATCCGAGCAACTACCGCGTGGTCGGCTTCGCGGAGTCGCCCTCGGTGTCGGCCCTGGCCGGCCTGGGCCGCCGGGCGGACATCCCGCTGCTCTTCGACACCGGGAGCGGCCTGCTGAGGCCGGTCAGGGAGGTCCCCGCCGACGAGCCCTCCGCCACCGGGGCCCTGGCCGAGGGCGCCGACCTCGTCTGCTTCTCCGGAGACAAGCTCCTCGGCGGCCCGCAGGCCGGCGTGGTCCTCGGCCGGGCCGACCTGGTGGGCCGGCTGCGGCGGCACCCGATCGCCAGGGCCGTGCGGGTGGACAAGCTGACGGTGGCCGCGCTCGAGTCGGTCCTGGCGATGTACGCCCAGGGACGGCGCTCCGAGATCCCCGTCTGGCGGGCGCTGGGGACGCGGGCGGCCGCGCTCCGGTCGAGGGCCCGGTCGCTGGCCGCGGCGATCCCCGGGGCCTCGGTGGCCACCGGCGAGTCCGTGGCGGGGGGCGGCGCCGTGCCCGCGTACGGCATCCCCTCCGCCGTGGTCCGGCTGTCGGAGGACCGTCCCGAGCGCCTGGCCGGCCGGCTCCGGCTCGGTACGCCGCCGGTGATCTGCAGGATCGAGGACGGCGCGGTGGTCCTCGACCTCAGGACCGTCGACCCCGAGGAGGACGAGCGCCTCGTCCGGGCGATCCGCTACGTTCGCGAGGAGGCGTGATGCACGTCGTGGCCACGGCGGGCCACGTCGATCACGGCAAGTCGTCGCTGATCGTTCGCCTCACCGGGATCGACCCGGACCGGTGGGAGGAGGAGAAGCGCCGGGGTCTCACGATCGACCTCGGGTTCGCGTGGACGACGCTCCCATCGGGCCGCGAGATCGGGCTCGTCGACGTGCCCGGCCACGAGCGGTTCGTGCGCAACATGCTCGCCGGGATGGGCCCCGTGCGGCTGGTCCTGTTCGTGGTCGCCGCGGACGAGGGCTGGAAGCCCCAGTCCGAAGAGCATCTGGAGATCGTGGACGTGCTCGGTGTCGAGGGCGCGGTCGTGGCCCTGACGAAGGTGGACCTGGTCGAGGGCGATGCGGTGGGCGATCGCACGGCCGAGATCGAGGAACGGGTGGCCGGCACCGCCCTGGAGGGCGCCCCGGTGATCCCCTGCTCGTCGGTCACCGGAGAGGGCATCGACGACCTCGTGACGGCGATCGATGAGATGGTCGGGGCGGCCCCAGCGCCCGAGGACCGCGGGCGCCCCCGGATCGACATCGATCGCTCGTTCACGATCCGTGGCGTCGGGACCGTCGTCACCGGGACGCTGACGGGGGGGACCCTCGCCGTCGGGGACGAGGTCGTGATCCTTCCCGACGGGCCGAGCGCGCGGATCCGCTCGCTCCAGACCCACCGACGGCCCGTCGATGTGGCCGAGCCGATCTCGCGGGTGGCCGCGAACCTCGCCGCGACCTCCCGGGAGGAGGTGGTTCGGGGCGACGTGCTCGCCAGGCCCGGCCAGTGGCGGCCGACGTCGGTCCTCGAGGCCAGCCTCCGGCCGGTGCGGTCGCTGGAGCGGCCGCTGGGCCCCCGCGGAGCGTTCAAGCTCTACGCGGGATCGGCGGAGCGCGACGTCCGGCTCCGCCTGTACGGGGACGGCTTCGCCAGGATCCGGGCATCGAAGCCGGTCGTGGTCGAGGTCGGCGATCGGTTCGTCCTCCGGGAGGCGGGCCGAGGAGAGACCGTGGCCGGCGGGGTCGTCCTCGACCCGGACCCCCCGGCCCGCCCGGGCCCGCGCCCCGAGGAGCGGCTGACCCGGCGGGTCCGGGCCCGTCGCCAGGACCTCCCCGCGGTCGTCGTGGCGGAGCGTGGGGCGGTGCGGGCGTCCCTCCTCCCGGTCCTGGCCGGCGCGGCGCCGTCCTCCATCCCCGGCGCGTCACGGGCCGGCGGCTGGTGGGTGGCCGACGAGCGCCTCGCGGAGATCCGCCGCCGGATCACCGATGCCCTGGAGACGTATCATCGCGACCAGCCCCTCCGACCCGGGATCGACGCAGGGGATCTCCGACGGACGATCCTGGAGGACGGTCTCGACCCCGACCTCGGCGAGGCGGTGCTCGACGCGATGGTGGGCGAGGGCATGATCGCTCGAGAGGGGCCCCTGCTCCGCCTGGCCGACCACCGGGTGACCCTGGGTGATCGCGAGCCGGAGGCCGAGCGCCTGGTCGCCGCCGTCGCGGCCGGAGAGCCGACGCCGCCGACCGTGGCCGACCTGGAGGCGTCCGGGTTCGCCCGGGACCTCGTCGAGGCGTGCGCGCGGACGGGGCGCCTGGTCCGCGTGTCGGGGGAGCTCGTGCTCACCCCCGAGTTCCTGCGCCGGGCCGAGGAGGTGGCCCGGGCCGAGGCCGCCTCCCCCGACGGACTCACCGTCAGCAGGTTCCGGGAGACGCTGGGGACGACCCGGAAATACGCGCTGCCCATCCTGGCCTCGTTCGACGCCCGTGGCCTCACTCGCCGTGACGGCGACGTCCGCCGAACCGGCCCCGCCTGACGGCTCTCCTCGATCCGCCGGACGGCCGGCTCGCTAGCCCTCGACCAGCGCCGCCACCACCTCGACCTCGACCGGCACGCCGAGCGGCAGGGATGGGGCCGAGACGGCCGCTCGGGCGTGCTTGCCGGATTCGCCGAAGACCTCGACGAGCAGGTCGCTGGCGCCGTTCGCCACCTTCGGCTGCTCGGTGAACGCTTCGGTGGAGGCGACCCAGACCGTCACCTTGGCCACACCGGTGACCCGGTCCAACGAACCGAGCTCGGCCCGAAGGGCGGCCAGGGCCTGGAGGGCGCAGCGCCGGGCCCACTGGGCCCCCTCCTCGATGTCCAGGTCGGCGCCGAGCCGGCCGGTCACCATCGGCTTCCCGTCCTCGAGCGGAACCTGGCCCGCCACGAACGCCAGGCCCCCGGCCACGGCAACGGGGACGTACGAGGCGACCGGAGCGGCCGCCGGAGGGAGATCGATGCCGAGCTCGCGGAGCCTGGCCTCCGCGCCCACCTAGCCGGCGCGGCGAGCGGCGCGCTCCCGCTCGCGGATGATCGCCTTCCGCTCGACCTCGTTCAGGCCGCCCCAGATGCCGTGGGGCTCACGGTTGCGGAGGGCGTACTCGAGGCAGTCCGCCCGCACCGGGCAGCGAGCGCAGATGGCCTTGGCGCGCTCTTCGCGGGACTCCTTCTCCTCCTTGCGTTCGAAGTAATTGGGCGCAAAGAACAGCTCGGAGTCCTCACCGCGGCAGGCAGCGTCGTACTGCCACCCGATGTCCCAGTCGTAGATCGCCAGGTCCGTCATGTCCCCGCCGAATTTCTCCAATTTCCCCTGTGCTAATCTGGCAAGCCTCACGTTACCCCAGTCCCCCTCGATTTGGCAAGACCTGAATGACAAGAACGAAACCCTCGTGGCGTTCGGCGACCGTCTATCATCGGGCGGTGGAGCCGGACTAGTGGACGGGTTCGACCGCCTGTACGAGACGGCCCGCGCGCTTGGGGAAGAGACCCGGTTCAAGATCTACCGGGCCATCTGCGTCGCCGACGACCCCGTGCCCGTCACCGAGCTCGCGGGCTCCTTCTCCCTCCATCCGAACGCCATCCGCCAGCATCTGGCGCGCCTGGAGCAGGCCGGCCTGGTGGTGTCCCGGGCGGACCGGGACGGGACCGGCGCCGGGAGGCCTCGGCGCCTGTACGAGCCGAGCCCCCGCCCGCTGGAGTTCGCCCACCCGCCCCACTCGATGCGCTCCCTGGTGGCCGTGCTCGCCGACGCCGTGGACGCCCTGCCCTCCGATCACCGAACGCTGGTCCGGTTCGGCCGGGGGTGGGGTCGGTCCTGGGCGAGCCGCCGCAAGCGGGAGATGAACGGAACGTCCCCCAGGAGTCGCCGTGGCCGGGCCGACCTGCTGGCCCGCGAGCTGCGCGACTGGGGGTGGCGGCCCACCACGTCGGGGGAGGGGTCCCGGATCCGGCTCTCGACCGAGCGCTGCCTGTTCCGGGACGTGATCGGGGCCGACACGAACGGCCGGTGCTGCGCGCTCGAGGAGGGCCTGTTGAGCGGGCTGGTCGAGGCGCTGGCGAACGGCCACGCGAAGGTCGT
>JBQGDK010000015.1:0-2022 GCA_052039025.1 Actinomycetota bacterium | reverse complement strand
GGGGGCCTCCTCCAGCGTCGGCTCGCGTCCCTCGACGTGCACCTGGGGGAGCCACCGGAGCCACCGCGGCAGGTACCAGTTCCAGTCGCCCAGCAGCCGCATCGAGGCCGGCACGAGCAGGCTCCGCACGATGGTGGCGTCTATGAACACGGCCACGGCCAGCCCGAAGCCCATCTGCTGGAGCGGGCCGAGCCGGCCGGCGGCGAACCCGGTGAACACGGCCACCATGATCAGGGCGGCGCCGGTGATGATCCCCGCCGTGGTCCGGAGGCCGTAGGCGACCGCTTCGGTGTTGTCCCGGGTCTTGTCGTACTCCTCCCGGATCCGCGACAGCAGGAACACGTGGTAGTCCATCGACAGGCCGAACAGGACCGAGAACAGGAACAGCGGCAGCCACGCCTCGATCGCCGAGACCTGCTCGAACTGGAACCCGATCGCGTTGAAGAACCCGATGCCGACGCCCTCCTGGAACACCAGCGTGACCGCACCGTAGGCCGCCCCGACCGACAGCAGGTTCATGATGATCGCCTTGATCGGTACGACGATCGATCGGAACACCACGGTCAGCAGGACGAACGAGAGCCCCAGCACGAACGCCAGCACGATCCACTGGTACCGGTCGGCGACGTCGAGGAAGTCGGTGAAGAACGCGGTGTTCCCGCCGACCAGGACCTCGACCCCGTCGACCCCCTCGAACGCCTCCGGGACCACGTCGGACCGAAGGTCTCGGATCGCCTGGAACGCCGCGTCGGTGGAGGGGTCTCCGCGGAAGAACGCGTCGACCTCCACCGCGGTCCCGTCGGCGCTGGGGATCACCTGGGTCTCCGGGGCGAACACGTCCATCCCGGCCACGGTGGCCTGGAGCTCGCCGATGGCGGCCTGGGCCTCGGGGCCGGCGACCTCACCGGTGACGATGATCCGGGCCGGCTCGGTCAGGCCCCCGGCGAAGTCGCGCTGGAGCGTGAGGAACGCCTGCTTCGACTCGAAGTCGTCGGGGAGCGTGCTCACGTTCTGCGACGTCCCCCGGTTGAGCTGGAAGTAGAAGGACCCCAGCCCCCCGAGCACCGCGACCGCGAGGACGAGGTACACGACCGGGCGGGCCATGACGGCTCTGCTGAGCCGGTCCCAGAAGCCCCCCTGGGGATCGTGGGACGAGTCGACCCGGGCCCGCTTGGCCAGCCGGGGCCAGTTCACCCGGTCCCCGAGCAGCCCCAGGATCGCCGGGAGCAGCGTCATCGACGCGGCCAGCGCGGCCAGCGTCACCAGGATCGCCCCCGCGGCGAGGCTGCGGAAGATCGAGGCCGGGACGATCAGCATGCCGAGGAGCGCGAGCACCACGGTGAGCCCGCTGAAGAACACGGCGCGGTTCGCGGTGGCCCCAGAGGCCCCGATCGCCTCCAGCTTCGGGAATCCCTTCTTCCGCTCCTCGCGGTAGCGGGACACGATGAACAGGGAGTAGTCGATGCCCAGGGCCAGCCCGATCATGCTGACCATGTTCGTGACGAACAGGTTGAACTCGGCGACCTGCCCGATCAGCGAGACGAGGCCGAGCGCCACGGCGATGGCGAAGACGGCCATCACGATCGGAACCACGGCCGCCACGACCGAAGCGAACACCACGATCAGCACGATGAGCGCGATGGCCACGCCGATCGTCTCGCCCCGCCGAAGGTCCTCCTCGGCGATCTCGGTGAAGTCGGCGAACATCACGCCCTGGCCCGCAACCTGCACGCTGAAGCCCTCGGGCCGGGCGTCCTCGGCCACCGCCCGGAGCTCCTCGATCGTCGACAGCTCGATGTCCTTGAGCGGCACGCCGATCAACGTGCCCCGCCCGTCGCGGGAGACGAGCCCAGCTGCCTGCTCGGGCGCCTGCTCGGCCAGGTCGTAGTACGTGAACGGGTCCGAGGCCAGGATGCCGCCGTTGATCTCGATGACCTCTGCCTGGAGCCCCCGAACGGCCGCCTCGAACTCAGGGTCGTCGACGGACAGCGTGTCGGACTGGACGATGAAGAACTCGGTGCT
>JBQGDK010000014.1:0-4235 GCA_052039025.1 Actinomycetota bacterium | reverse complement strand
GGCTCAACAGCGAACGGGCCCTACAATCAGATGGCACCCCCCGGTCCAAGCGGACCCGGGGCTCTTCGTGCTGTGCGGGACATGACGCTGGAGAAGCTGCTCGAGCCGCTCGTCGAGAGCGACGCGTTCCAGGCGCTGCTGGCCCGGCCGGGAGAGCGGCTGGGGCGGGCCGAGGCGTCCGGTCACCCCTACGCGGCGGCGGCCCTGGCCGTCGCGGTCGACGCGCCGGTACTGGCCGTGCTGCCCGGCCCCCGTGAGTCGAAGGCGTTCGCCGAGGGGGCCGAGGCGTTCCTCGGCCCCGAGCGGGTGGCCCTGTTCCCGGCGTGGGAGGCCCTCCCGGTCGAGGGGATCAGCCCGGCCCCCGAGACCGTGGCCCGTCGGGCCCGGGCCGCCCGGCTCCTGCGTCAGGCCACCGGCCCGATGGTCGTGGCCGCCCCGGCCGCGGCGGTGGTCCAGCGGCTGGTGCCCTCGATCGGGGGACGCGAGCCGCTCCGGCTCCGGCCCGATGACGAGTTGGCCCCGGACCGCCTGGCCGAGCGGCTGGTCGGCCTGGGATATCTCCGTGCCGACCTGGTGGTGCACCGGGGCGAGGTGGCCGTACGGGGCGGCATCGTCGACGTGTTCCCGGGCGCCGCGGACCGGCCCGCCCGGGTCGAGTTCGTCGGGGACGAGGTCGAGCGGATCCGGGCGTTCTCGCCGGCCACCCAGATCACCGAGCGCCCGCTCGGACAGCTCGAGATCGGCCCGGTCCGGGAGCTGCTGCCCGACGAGGAGGTCCGGGAGCGGGCCCGGATGGCATCGCCCGCGCGGAAGGGGCGGCTCCGTGATGTGCTGTCCCGGATCGAGGAAGGGCTGTTCTTCGAGGGGATGGAGCAGGCGGCCCCGCTCCTCTTCGACCACCTCCCCACGCTCGCCGACCTGCTTCCCGACGGCGGGTGGATCGTGGTGTCCGAGCCTCGGCGGACGCTCGCCCGGGCCGCGGAGATCGTGACCGAGGCCGAGGGGCTGGCCGAGGCCACGGGATGGGTCGGCCCCGACGCGGTGACGGGGCCCGCGACGGCGTTCGGCGGCCGACCTCGGCTCGACCTGACCGAGTTCGCCGAGGGCGTTGACCTCGGCCTGACCGGATGGGGCGGGCTCCGGGGCGAGCGGCTGGCCGAGCGAGCTGCCGCGCTTGGCCGGGACGGTTACCGGTTGGCGGTCACGGCGGCCGGCCGAGGCTCGCTGGAGCGAGCGCTGGAGGTGCTCGAGCGGGCCGGCGCTGCCAGTCCCGACCACTCCCTGGAATCCGGCCTCCTCGAAGGGTTCGTGTTCGCCGACGGCCGGGTGGCCGTGGTCGGCGAGGACGACCTGTTCGGCCGGCGGCGCAGGGGCCACGAGGCGCCCCGGGTCACCGGCCGGCCCGCCGCCGCGTTCGCCGCCGAGCTCTCGCCGGGCGACTTCGCCGTCCACCGGGTCCACGGCGTCGGCCGCTATCTCGGCATGGTCCGCCGGGGGATCGGCGGGGCGGAGCGCGACTACCTCCTGCTCGAGTACGCGGCCGGCGACAAGCTCTACGTGCCGGCCGACCAGCTCGACGTGGTGAGCCGCTACGTCGGCGGCGAGCAGCCCCGTCTCCACCGGCTCGGCACGAACGACTGGCCCAGGGCCAAGGCCAGGGTCCGCAGGGCGGTCCGGGACATGGCCGGCGAGCTGGTCCGGCTGTACTCGGCCCGTATGGCCGCGGAGGGACACGCGTTCGGCCCCGACACCACGTGGCAGCGTGAGCTCGAGGACGCGTTCCCGCACGAGGAGACCCGTGACCAGCTCGCGGCGATCGTCGACGTGAAGCGGTCGATGGAGCGGCGAAAGCCGATGGACCGGCTGATCTGCGGCGACGTCGGCTACGGCAAGACGGAGATCGCGGTCCGGGCGGCGTTCAAGGCCGTGATGGACGGGAAGCAGGTGGCGGTGCTCGTGCCGACGACGCTCCTCGCCGAGCAGCACTCCGTCACGTTCGGCGAGCGGTTCGCGCCGTTCCCGGTTCGGCTCGAGATGCTGTCCCGGTTCCTGTCGAAGGCCGAGCAGCGCCGGGTGATCGAGGACGTGGCCGAGGGGAAGGTCGACGTGGTCGTGGGCACCCACCGGCTCCTGTCGACCGACGTGCGCTTCAAAGATCTCGGCCTGCTGATCGTCGACGAGGAGCAGCGGTTCGGGGTGGCCCACAAAGAGCGACTGAAGCGGCTCAGGGTGAACGTCGACGTGCTGACGATGACGGCCACCCCGATCCCCCGAACGCTCGAGATGGCGCTGTCGGGCGTCCGCGAGCTCAGCGTGGTCGACACGCCGCCCGAAGACCGCCAGCCGGTGCTCACCTATGTCGGGCCGTACGACGAGGACGTGGCGCTCGGGGCCGTCCGCCGGGAGCTCCGCCGGGGCGGCCAGATGTTCTGGGTCCGGGCCGACGTCCGGTCGATCGACAGGTTCGCGGCGCGGCTCCAGGAGAAGGTGCCGGAGGCCCGGGTCGCCGTCGCCCACGGCCAGATGGACGAAGCCCGTCTGGAGAAGACGATGCTGGCGTTCTGGAACGGCGAGACCGATGTCCTCGTGTGCACGACGATCATCGAGTCCGGCCTCGACGTGCCCTCGGCGAACACCCTCGTGGTCGACCGGGCGGATCGGATGGGGCTGTCCCAGCTGTACCAGCTCCGGGGCCGGGTGGGCCGCTCGGCGGAGCGCGCCTTCGCCTACCTGTTCTTCCCGGGCCGGGCGCACCTGTCCGATGAGGCCCACGAGCGGCTGGCCGCGATCAGCCGGCTGACCGCCCTCGGCTCGGGGTTCCAGGTCGCCATGCGGGACCTCGAGATCCGCGGCGCCGGCAACCTCCTGGGCGCCGAGCAGTCGGGCCACATCGCCGCCGTCGGCTTCGACACCTACGCCAGGCTGCTGGCCGAGTCCGTGGCCGAGATGAAGGGCGAGCCGCTGCCGAAGGAGAAGGAGATCCGGATCGAGCTGCCGGCCCGGGCGTTCCTCCCGGTGGACTACCTGGGCCAGGAGTCTCTCCGGCTCGAGCTGTACCGACGGATCGCTTCGGCCGAGACCCACGAGGAGCTGGACGCCATCGCGGCCGAGGCCGTGGACCGCTTCGGGCCGCTCCCGGGGGAGGCGCGCACGCTCGTCGACGTGGCCCGCCTCCGGATCGCCTGCCGGCGGGTCGGGGTCGAGGAGGTCAGCACGTTCCGGGGCCAGGTCCGGGTCCGCCCCGTCGAGATCGCTGCCGATGCCACGCTCCCTGATGGCGCCACGTACCACCGAGCCACCTCGACGCTGAACCTGGCCCCCGAGCCCCGCGATCTGGGGCCCGGGCTTCCCGCGTGGGTCCGGTCGAATCTCGAGGCCGTCGTCTAGACTCGCCGGCGATGCGACGCTTCCTCATCCTGGTCACCCTCCTGCTGACCTCGTGCGGTGACCTCTTCACGACGGCCGCGGCCGTGGTCGACGACCGCACCATCGACGAGGACCGGTTCGTCCGCGAGCTCGACTTCCTCCTGGCCGACCCGCGGTTCGCCCAGCAGCTCCAGAGCGGGGAGGCCGGGGAGGAGCAGCGGCGGGAGCTGTCGCGCCAGTACCTCACGTTCCTGATCCACCAGACCTTCGTCGAGGACTACGCCGGGGACCAGGGGATCGAGATCGAGGACGCCGAGATCGACGACCTGCTCCAGGAGCAGGTGACCCAGCTCGGCGGCAGGGCCCAGTTCGAGCGCCTCCTCGGCCGATCCGGCGCCGACGAGGACGACGTTCGGCGGCTCCTGGAGCAGCAGGTGCTCCGCCAGCGGGTGGCCGAGTCCGTGGTCGCCGACCGCCTCGGTGAGGATGAGCTCCGGGCCGAGTACGACGAGCGATTGATGGAGTTCTCCGAGGTGACCGTGGCCCACATCCTGGTCTCCTCCGAGCGGGAGGCGGAGCGGATCGCCGAGCAGGCCACCCCGCAGAACTTCGCCTCGCTGGCCCGGCGGTTCTCGGAAGACACGGCGTCGGCCCAGAACGGGGGCGAGCTCGGGGTCCAGCGGGCGGCCGACCTCGTGGAGCCGTTCGCCCGGGCTGCCCTCCGGATCCCGGTCGGGGAGATCGGCGGACCGGTCGGGACCGAGTTCGGCTACCACGTGATCCAGGTGCTCGACCGGAGGACCCGGTCCTTCGAGGAGGTCCAGCAGACGCTCCTCGAGGAGTCCCGGGGCCAGGTCTTCACCGAGTGG
>JBQGDK010000013.1:0-6496 GCA_052039025.1 Actinomycetota bacterium | reverse complement strand
GCATGGGCCTTGGTGGCCCAGTCGATGCCGGCGAACCGTGTTCCTCCCTTCACCTTCTCCCTCCTTCCTGTCACTATCGGGGCACCGCCGGTGTCGGGGCGTCCGGCCGGATGCTCATTGCGTGGCGATCTTCGTCGCGCGTCCCTAGCGCCGGTCTGGCCGCCCCGGCCCGTCGGGACCGGCAGATCTCACGCTGGTCCTCGAAGGACGAGGCTCGCTGGCCGTGTCCCGACGGTCACCAGGGGTTCAGCGGGGAGTCTCATCCCTCCAGGGGCTCGAGTCCCGGAAGGAGGGTGCACCAATGAGGCTCGCCGCGATCCTCGCGCTGGCCGGGGTGCTGACAACGGCGTGCCGGAGCGAGGGCCTCACGCTCCTGTCCGAGGCCGAGCTCCCCGATGACGTGTACGGCTCACCTGGCCCCACGCCGGTCGAGACGCCGGAGATCCCGGAGGAGGGAACGGTCTACCTCGTCCGGGACAACCGGCTGGTGTCTCTCACCGAATCGCTCCAGCCGGGGGTGGCGGATTCGCTGGTCGAGGCCCTGATGCTCGCCCTCATCACCGCCGCGGCGGAAGGGAAGCCGCGGATCACCAACGAGATCCCCGAGCGAACGCGGCTGAACGAGGTCAGGATCGAGGGACCGGTGGCGGTCGTGGACCTGTCCTCCGAGTTCGAGGGCGCGGCCCCGGGCGAGCAGCAGACGCTGAGGATCGCCCAGGTCGTGTACACGCTGACCCAGGAGGGCACCGACATCACCGCGGTGAAGATCAGCATCGACGGCGTGCCCCAGCAGCTGAAGACGCCGAACCTGGCGGTGACCCGGAACGACTACGCGCAGTTCGCTCCGCCGAACGGGGGACGGCGGTAGGGCCAACGTCCCACGACGAAGCGCCCGGTCAGGCCGTCCTTCACGAAACCGTCACATCCCCGTCGCCGAAGCGACACGGCCGGGAGGCATGCTCGTTCGTGCTGGAGGCGGTCGCCCCATCCCGTCCGGGGCTGGCCGCCAGGGCGCGGAGCCCTCCTCCGGCGGACGGTCGGTCTCTCGAGCCGAGACCAGCCTCCCTCCGGGGGATCCCCTCTCCACCCGTACCCGGCCGGGGGAGGGCCCGCGCGACACTCCACGGGTGTTGCCAGCGTCGGGGCCGCCAGGATGCCGGCCACCGGCGATCCCCCTAGAGTCGACCCGCCTTCCCGGCGATCTGTGGGAGTCTCCGGTTCAGGGCGTCGAGGACGGCGCGCGCCCCGCTGACGCCCTCCTGCCCCTTCTGGCTCGTCACTGCGCCGACGTATCGCTGGCCGCCCACGAGCACCGTGACGACGAGCACATCGAGGTCGTCCGCCCCCTCGCTGCGATAGACGCCCTCGACCGCCACGTCGGCATCGAGAAGCGGTTTCATCGCGTCGGCCACGGCTTGGGCCGAAGCGTAGCTCCGCCCGGCATCGGTCGGCTGGCCCCGGCCCCGGCCCCGGAGCAGTTGGCCGCGCCAGTCGAGCACGACGTCAACCGAGGATTCGTCGTCCAGGCCGACGGTCAGGTCGATCAGCCGGATCCTCGGCTCCTCTGCATCGGTGCGCCCGTCGATCTCCTCGAGCCGAACTGTGACGCCCCCGAGCGTTCGGGTGAGCTCGTGCCGGGCCAGATCCGCGTCGGCGTTCGGATCGAACAACACGCGAAGCGCAGGCGGGTCACCAGGCAACAGCTCCGCCCACGAGATCCCGGGGATGTCACGAACCCGCCGCTCCAGCGAGGGGGGGAGGTCCTCGCCGCGGGCCGCCACCCACTCGATGACGAACCGGGCGAACCGAAGCGCCTCGGCCCCGGCGGCCGAGGTCACGCCGCGCAGGATGACGATCTTGCTCCCGTTCCTGCCGAGCCAGCGCGCGTGGGCCATCGGCACGTTCACCTCGGCCTCGACCCGGCCCTCGACCATGGCGTGTCGGGCCTGCTCAACGAGCTCCGTCACATCGGAGGTGGCCAGTCCCCGCGGCTCCAGCAGGAGATGCTCGTTCCCCGAGGGCGACAGGAGGATGTACGCGGCCGATTCTGCCTCGGTCTCGGCCACCAGCCACCGCAGCACGTCGGCGATGGCCACGTCCTCGTCGAAGCGGGACGCACCGGGCTCGGGAACGTCGGGGGTCTGCATCGCTCTGGTCGGGGTCACGGACGACGGAACCGGGCCGGTTCCCACCCAGTCACTGTGTCTCCGTGTCCCGCCTCCAGTTCCGGGCGTCGATGCGGATGTGGTCCGGGCGCACGTGCCGTCACGCGTTGCCAATCAGGGTAGCCGCAGGCACGCACATCAGCCAAGCCTGAGCCGCCGTAGGCTATTCGGCCGACTCCTTCGCGGACAGCACATCGAGGATCGCCTGGGCGTCGGCGTCTTCGAGCGGCGACGCCGGCCTGGCCTTGGCCGCCTCGACCACCGTCCTGAGGTTCGACTCGGTCATCTCCAGGCGGCGCCGGAGTGAGGCGACCTCGTCCTCGAGCCCCTCGGCACGACGACGATCCTCACCGGCCCGCCTGGTGACCTCCACCGCCTCCCGACGGGCCGCGTCGGCCTCGACCCGGGCCCGGTCCAGGGCCGACCGAAGCTCGGCCGCCTCGGCCGAGAGCTCGATCAACCGCTCGATCACCGCGCGGCCCAGGCCCTCGTAGGTGGGGCGACCCTCGATAACCTCTCCCCCGCCATCCTCACGGGCCCGGCGTCTGGTCGGGCGGCGCACCGAGGCCGGCTCGTCGCGTTCCAGCGGGCGGGCGTCGAGGAGACGGTACCGGGTCCCCTCCTGGGCGACCCGGCCCCGGGACATCAGCGCCCGGACGGCCCTGGCCACACTGAGCCGGTTCGTGATCCCCGAGTCGGCCGCGAGCTCAGCCGGGGTCGAGGGGATGAGATCACCGACCGAGGTTCGCTCGGAGGCGGCTCTGAGGATCGCGTTGCTCTCGACAAGGCTCTGTTCGTTCACCGGGCCTGTTCTATCACGGGCCCTCGGACGCGACCAGAGCGAAAGTGCGCCAAGAACGCGGCCGGGGGTTGCGCCGGGCGGTCTGGTGGTGTAGAAATAGCCTTGGAACCGCTGGGGTCTTCGGGCCCCGGCGGTTCCATTTTGGGAGCCGTTCCCGGACGCCCTACCGGTGACGGTACGTGATCCGGCCGCGGGTCAGGTCGTAGGCAGACAGCTCGAGGGTGACCCGGTCGCCCGGCAGGATCCTGATGTAGTGCTTCCGCATCTTGCCCGAGATGTGCCCCAGCACGCGGTGCCCGTTGTCGAGGTCGACCCGGAACATCGTGTTCGGCAGGGCTTCCACGATCGTCCCCTCGACCTGGAGCGTGGCCTCCTTCGGGGCTCCGGCCCGCTCGGCCCGCTTGGCACGGTCCGCGGCGCTCACCGGCCGGCGGCCGGCGGAGCGTCTGGGCGGTGGTCGTCCCCTGCGTCGAGCCACGTGGAGAAGCGTACCAGACCCGCTGACCAGCGCTTATCCGATGCCCAGGCCGGTCATGAGCGCCCGGAGCGTGAGCCCGAAACAGAAGAACGCCCCCATGGCGAACGGCGCCCACGGGCGATGCGCGAATGCGTCACGGGCCAAGACGTGGGCCACCACGAGTACCAGGGCCGGGAAGATGGCGCCGTAGACGATGTGGAGGATCGTGGCCCGGCCGCCCGTGAGGAGGAGGATCACCCCGACCAGCGCCTGCAGGAGCACGACGGCCTGGACGAATCCGACCATCCACCAGTAGGCTCTGCCGGGCCCCCGCCGGATGATCCATGTCACCAGCCCCCACATCCACAGGATGCCGAACGCCCCGACGATGGCCGAGCCCGCGACGAGATGCACGGACCGCACGGGCGATCAGAGATATTGGCCCGGCGGGCCCTGGGGCTCCTGGGGGGCCTGGCCCGGCTGGCCGGGAACCTGCCCCGCCCCGAGCTGGCGCCGGCGGACCTCTTGGAGCGCGGCCTGGGCCTGCATGTGCTGGGCCCACAGCGCTGCCTGGATCCCGTGGAAGAGTCCCTCGAGCCAACCCAGGAGTTGAGCCTGAGCCACGCGGACCTCGGACTCGCTGGCCGGATGCTCGAGGGGCGCCATCAGGGTCTCCAGCTCCTGCTGGAGGTCGGGGGAGAGCGCATCCTTCAGCTGCTCGAGTGCGGCCCGGTAGATCTCGGCCAGCCGGTCTCGCCCAGGATCGTCGATCCTCACACCCCGAACCTCCTCGACCAGCTCCCTGATCATCGAGGCGAGTCGCAGGAGCTTCGCGGGGTGGGCGATGACCCCCTCGGTCTCGTCGCGGATGATCGGCTCCTGGCCGGGAGGGACGATCTGCGGCTGCGGCTGATCACTCACGGGACATAGCCTACCCGGCCACGGGTCCTCCTAGCCCATGGTCCGTACCAGCGCGGTGGCCGCGGCGGCCACCACGACGACCAACAGGATCGGCGCCCGAAGCAGCAGGGCCACGACCGCGGCTCCGATCCCGACCAGGCGCTCGTCGAGGACCAGGTCCCGCCCCGAGGCCAGCACCGAGGTCACCACGAGGGCGGCCAGCAGGGCGGGGGCCAGGAGGCCCACGAGCGCCTGAACCCGATCCGGCAGCGGCCTGCCGCCCAGGACCACCGGCCCGATCGCCTTGATCCCCATGGTGGCCACGCCCACGATCAAGACCACCAGCCACGGCTCGGTCATCGCTGCCACCCGACCAGGCACGCTGCGCTGGCCGCCACGATCGGGACACCGGGTGGAGCCACGGGGATCAGGGCCACGGCGATGACCGCCCCGAGGAGGGCGGCGGCGAGGGCCCGGCGGCTTCGGATCTGCGGCCACAGGAGCGCCAGGAAGAGAGCCGGGAACGCCGCGTCCAGACCCAGCACGTTCGGATCGCCGAGGAAGCCGCCGCCCAATGCGCCCACCGCGGTGCTCGAGGTCCAGGCAACGTACAGGACGACCCCGGCGCCGATCAGCCGGCCCCGGTCGAAGTGGCCGTCTCCCCTGGCGGCCACGGCCCAGGACTCGTCGACGACGAGCTGGGCGGTGAGGAAGCGACGCCAGAACCCGCCCTCGATGACGGGAGCGATCGTGACGCCGATCGGTCCGTACCGGGCGTTGAGCAGCACGGCGGCGGTGACCGCACTGGCCACGGCCCCACCGGCCTCCAGGATCGAGGCCGAAGCGAACTGGGCCGAGCCCGCGAACGTGGTCCCCGACATCACGACGGCAGCGAGCGGCGGGAAGCCGGCGGCCCGGGCCAGGAGGCCGTAGGAGATCCCGAAGCCGGCCACCGCGATCGTGAGCGGCAGAACGGCGCGCGCACCACCGCCGAAGCTCAGGTTGGCGGGGTCCTGCTCCGACCGTTCCGAGCTCACGGTGATGGGATGGTACTGACCCGCGTGTCGTCCGCCCGCGGCCCGTCCTTATGATTGTCGTCGTGCTCGTCGCGGGTGTCTTCCTGCTGATGGGTGTCCTGCTCGGCTGGGGGTTCGGCGGGTCGCTCCGGAACCTCGCTCACCTACAGGTGCGGCTGTGGTGGATGTTCCCGGTCGGACTGGCGCTCCAAGTCGTGCCGCTTCCCGGCACGGGGACCGCCCGCTACCTGCCGTTCGCGGTCCTGGCGTTCTCCTACGTGGTGCTGATCTCGGTGACGGCTATCAACTGGCGGCTGCGTGGGGCTCCGCTGATCCTCCTCGGGCTGCTGCTGAACCTCATCCCGATCGCACTGAATCAGGGGATGCCGGTATCGGGCGCCGCGGTCCGCGAGGTGGGCGGTTCCGTGGCGTCCGTCCCGACGGAGCCCGGAGGGAAGCACCACGTGGCGACCGGGGAGGACAGCGTGACGTTCCTCGGTGACGTCATCCCGATCCGCGCGCCGTTCCGCGAGGTGGTGAGCGCCGGAGATCTGGTGCTGTGGCTCGGCGCGGCCGTGTTCCTGGCCGGGGCTATGCTGGGCCTTCCCGAGCGGCAGACTCGGCGGGTCGCTCGAGACGCCCGTCGGCCTCGACCATCCACGATGTGGGGAAGTCCGCGATGACCTTGGTGCCCCTGCCGGCGGAGCTCTCGATCTTGAACTCGCCGCCGGCGACCTGGGCCCGCTCCCGCATCATCGTCAGGCCATAGTGACCCTCCGGCCCCCCGGTCTCCACGTCGAATCCCTTCCCATCGTCGGCTACGCTGAGACGCGCGCCCTCTGGCGTCGGCTCGAGTGTGATCGATATCGTATTCGCCTCGGCATGCTTGACCGCGTTCATCACGGCTTCACGGGCCACGTGGTAGCAGAGCAGCTGGATCGGCGAAGCCATCTTCACGTCCTCGAACTTGGTGCGGATGCGGACCCCGGTATCCCGCTCCACCTCGTGGGCATAGGAGTTGAGGGCCTCGCTGAGTCCGGCGCGGCCAAGCGGCGACCGATGCAGGTCGCGGATCAGGGCGCGGATCAGCTGCATCGCCCTATCGCGGGACTCCCGAAGCGAAGCGATCTCCTCTCGAGCCTTGTCGGAGTGGCCC
>JBQGDK010000012.1:0-3454 GCA_052039025.1 Actinomycetota bacterium | reverse complement strand
GTCTTCTTCCGCCCGGTGGTCTTGCGCCTGGTGGCCTTCCGGGCCGAGGTCCGCCGCCGCGCGGCCGACCTCGTGGTGCTGCGCCTGGCGGTCGACCGCTTCCGGGTGGACGCCGCCTTCCTGGCGCGGCTTCGTCGCGTGGCCGCGGCCTTGCGCGCCGCAGCCCCGCGCGTCGTGCGCTTCCTCGACGTTGCCATCGCCTCCTCCTTCCTCGCCCGAAGGATTACCATGCCACCGCACGACGAAACAACCCCGGTTCGCCTGTGGGCGCCCGGACCCGGCCGAAGGGAGTCGTCATGCGCCGCGCCACCATCCTCGTCCTCGCGTTGATCGTCTCGTCGGCGTTCCCCCTGCCGGCGTCCGGTCGACCGTCGGACATGCGCCTGATCCACGTGCTGACCTCGCTGACCGGCACGCATCGCTGGTACCAGCAGGTCCACGGCGGGCACGACGTGTTGGGCGGTTGGTACGCCGAGCACCTCGATGGCGAGGGCCGACTCGTCGACGTCGACGACGGACGGGTGGCGGTGCGAGGGCCGGTGGGCACGCCGGCGGTCTCGCGAGCCGAGGCGCGAGCGGCCGCAGCCGGCCGGGACCTCGGGACGGAGCTCGTGGTCGTCCCGGGGGCTCGAGCGCGACTGGCCTGGGCCGTGTACTCGGCCGAGGGGGTACGCACGCTGATCGATGCTCGGTCGGGCGCCGTGATCCGCCGCGACGTCGTCATCCGGGAGGCGACGGGCACGGGACGGGTGTTCGACCCGAACCCCGTCGTGACGCTCCGCGACCAGTCCCTGACCGACCAGCGGGACGCGGATCACCCGGCGCTCCAGCCGGCGTACCTCATCCGGACCCTGACGAACCTCGACGGGTCGGGCTACCTGCGGGGGGACTTCGCCGACGTCACCGGGACGACCGGTCGGGCGTTCTCGGCCGACCTCGAGTTCCTGTACGGTCGGACGGACGAGCGGTTCGAGCAGGTGATGGCGTACCACGCCGTCACGGGCGCCCAGGCCTACATCCAGAGCCTCGGGTTCACGGACCTGAACAACGAGCCGCAGGACGTGCGGGCCGATCGCTTCGGCGGCGACAACAGCTTCTTCTTCCCGAAGCAGGACTTCATCGTGGTGGGGAAGGGTGGTGTCGACGACGGCGAGGACGCCGACGTGATCTGGCATGAGTATGGGCACGCGATGCACGAGTCCCAGGTGCCCGGCTTCGGGCTGGGCCACGACGCCGGGGCGATCGGTGAGGGGTTCGGCGACTACTGGGCCGTGACGATGAGCGTGCCGGTCAACGGCGGCTACGAGGTCCCGTGCGTGGCTGACTGGGACTCGGTCTCGTACACCGACACCGTCCCCCACTGCCTCCGGCGGGTGGACCTCGATCTCACGGTCGAGGACGCCCCCGGGGGAATCCACCACGACGGGCAGATCTGGTCGCGGGCCCTGTGGGACCTCCAGCAAGCGCTCGGGCGGACCGCCGCCGACCGGATCATCCTCGAGGCGCAGTTCTCGTTCGCCCCGGACACGAGCTGGCGGGACGCGGCGCTCGACACCGTGGGGGCCGCTCAGGCTCTCGGGGGGACCGGTGCGGCGGGGAAGACCCGCAGGGCGTTCCAGGACCGCGGGATCCTGTGAGCATCCCCCCTGCCGGCCCTCGGCGGAACCGGTGGGCGCTCCTCGTCCGCGACCGCCTGGCGGCGCCGCCCGACTGACGAGGCCCTCGTGGGAAGATGGCGGGATGCCTCGCCAGGTCGAGCGCGACGACGTGCGCCGGCTCCTCGACCGAGGCGCCCAGCTCGTCGAGGTCCTGCCGAAGGAGGAGTTCGAAGAGGAGCACCTCCCCGGCGCGATCAACATCCCGCTCCGCCGGATCGACGCCGAGGCGGGCCAGCGGCTCGACCGCTCCCGCCCGGTCGTCGTGTACTGCTGGGACGATCCCTGAGACCTGAGCCCCAGGGCCGCGTGGCGGCTCGAGTCGCTCGGGTTCGAGGAGGTGTACGACTACGGGAGCGGCAAGCAGGACTGGCTGGCCGCGGGGCTCCCCACCGAGGGCCGGACCGCGTCGTGGCCCCGGGCCGGCACCGTGGCCAGGACCGATCCGCCGACGTGCACGCCCCACGAGCGCATCGGGGACGTGACGGAGCGGGTGCGGGCAGCCGGATGGGAGGTCTGCGTCGTCGTGAACGAGGAACGGGTCGTGCTGGGCATGCTCCGGGCCGAGCAGCTCGAGGGCGACCCCGCCGCCACGGTCGAACGCGCCATGCGCCCGGGCCCCTCGACGTTCCGTCCACACGTGCCGATCGCCGAGATGGCCCGGTACATGATCGAGCACGATCTCGCCAGCACGCCGATCACCACCGGTGAGGGCGTCTTGATCGGGGTGCTCAGGCGGGAGGACGCGGCCCGGGCCGCCCTGGAGTGGCAGCGGGAGCACGGCGAGGAGCACGACCATGGCTGAGGCGCTGGCCTGCGTCTCGTGCGGGAGGGACCTCGACGTCTGCTACTTCTGCGACCGCGAGGACTGCCCCAGCGCCGGGTGCTACAGGTGCGTGGTCGTGGAACTCCGCGAGTACGTCCCCCAGCCGCACGGCCACGGGGGCTGAAGCCTAGCCCGTCTCGAACCGCTTGATCCGGCTCTTGGCGGGGTTCCCGGCCGCGTCCCTCGACAGCACCGCGTAGTTGAACCGGGTCTCCCGGGGGAGCCCTCGGACCCCCGCCTTGTGCCGCTTGGCCAGCGCCTCCACCAGGTCCGTGGTCCGTTTCCGCCGGCCGGGCTCCCAGTAGCGGATCTGGCCCGTGGCGGGCTCGTTGGTCCGCCACACGATGATCACGAATCGTCGCGTCGGGTGCTTGTCCTCGATCCTCGAGATCCGGGGCGGCGTGGTGTCCGTGGGCGTCAGCGGCCCCACCCGGGCCGCCGCCTCCTGGCGGATCGCCGGAAGGGCCGCGTACAGGTTTCCGCCGGGGCACGCGGTGGCCGACCAGTCCCGATGCCCCGAGATGTTCGGGGCGGTCCTCGAGCCGCCGCCGGTGGGGCTCGTGAACGTCGTGGTGGCCAGGGGGTCGAGCAGGTGCCGTTCCGACTCCCAGGCGAGGTGCCCGACGAGGGCGGCCCGGACGGGCTCGGGCAGTGGGACCTGCTCGTAGTTGCCGAGCACGGCGATGCCCATCGTCCCGGAGTTCCACCCGCCCGTGTGCGCGCCGGTGACGCCGCGGCCGTTGGCGTTCTCGCCGGTCATGGTGTCCTGGTAACAGGTTCCGTTCGGGCCGGAGTACCGGCCCTTGTAGATGGCGCCGTTCGCGTCGACGAGGAAGTTGTACGCGATGTCGATGAACCCACGGCTCTGCACGTGGTACTGGTAGATCGCCCGCACGGTGGCAGCGGGGTCGGGGTCGTCGTTCGCCGTCACGGTGTGGTGAACGATCAGCTTCCGGGTCGGGTAGAACGTCCA
>JBQGDK010000011.1:0-17020 GCA_052039025.1 Actinomycetota bacterium | reverse complement strand
GGCGGCCCGGACATCGGGCTGGTCGAACGGGTGGATCCCGAGCACGTGCCCGGCCACCGCCGTGGCGAACTCGAGGACGAAGAACGCCGCCCCCAGGTCCTCCGGCGACCCCAGCGGCAGCCGCACCCACGGCTCCGGAGTCGCCTCCTCCCCGATGGCCAGGAACAGGCGGTCGTGGGCGGCTCGCGGCTCGCCCGGCTCGTCCGCCACCGGCACGATCCCCGTGCCGTCCTTCCCGGTCGACTCGGCCACCAGCTGCTCGGTCCATGCGCCCAGCGAGCGCACCGGCTCGGCGATCCGGAGCGTGAGCTTGTCCCGGCCCGCCGCGGCCGCCTCACCGAGGATGGCCCCGGCCACGGCCCCGGGGTTCGCGTGGACGCCGACCGATCCGCCGCACGCCGCGGCGGCCTCCGCCCCGGAAGCCAGGAGCGCCTCGACGTCGGCCCCGATCAGCTCCGCCGGGAGGAGCCCGAACGCGGTGAGCGCCGAGTACCGGCCCCCGACGTCGGCCGCCGCCCGCACCACGGCCCGGAATCCCCCGGTGGCCGCGTCGGCCTCGAGCGGCGTGCCGGGGTCGGTCACGGCCACGAACCGCCCGGGGTCTCCGACCCGGCCGAGGAAGTACGCCAGGTGCGAGCGGGTCTCGCTCGGTGCCCCTGACTTGCTGGACACCACGAAGAGGGTCCGATCGAGCGGGACCTCGGCCTCCACCGAGACGATCGCATCGGGGTGGGTGCTGTCGAGCACCCGGAGGTCGAGCCCGCCGGGCGGGACGCCGAACGACGCCCGGAGCACCTCGGGGGCCAGGCTCGAGCCGCCCATACCCATCAGCACGGCGTGGGTCAGGCCGTCGGCCCCGGCCCTCTCGGCCAGAGCCCGCAGCTCGGGGAGGAGCGCCCGCGAGGCGTGGGGCGCGGTGAGCCACCCGAGGCGGTCGCCGATCTCGATCGGGTCGTGGCGCCACACGGTGTGGTCGCGCGCCCAGATCCGACCCACCACGCCTTCCTCGTCCATCCGTCGCAAGCGGGCGTCCACAGCCTGCTGGAGCGAGGGGTCGAGGACGGCCTCGACGGGGATGGCCCGGGGCACGGCGAGCATCGTACCGTCGGTTGCCGAGCGGGGACGGCCTTCGGGATACTCGGGTCGTGAGCACCCCACGGCCGGCCCCCCGGATCCGTGACATCCCGGCCCCCCGGGAGAACCCGAGCCTGATCGGGCCGCTGTTCCGATGGGTCTTCCAGTGGCCCTATCGGGTCGTCCTGGGCGCCCTGTACCGGGCCGGATTCGAGCCGTGGCTGCTGACGGCGCTGTCGCTGGTGACGAACGGGGCGGTGGCGGCGCTGCTCTTGACCGGGCGGCGGCTCGTGCCCGGGTGCCTGCTGGTGGTCGCCGGCCTGCTCGACATCTTCGACGGCGGCGTGGCCCGGCTCCGGGGAGAGGAGAGCCGGAAGGGCGCGCTTCTCGACGCGGCCGTCGACCGGGTATCCGACGGCATCGTGTTCGGGGCGATCTTCCTCGCGGAGCTCGCCGTCCACGGGAACGAGCTCACCGCCGCGATGGCCCTCGCCGCGCTGGTGGTCTCGCTGCTGGTCAGCCACCTCCGGGCCGAGGCGGAGGCCGCGGGCCTGGGGATGACCGAGGGCACCGTCCAGCGCTTGGAGCGCTACGTCGGGCTGGTCCTCGGCCTCACGATCCCCGGCGCGCTTCTCCCGGTCCTGACCGCGCTCACGGTCCTCGGGATCGTCACCACTGCCCAGCGGCTCCTCACCGCCAGCCGCTCCCTGCCGTCGGGGTCCGGCCGGCCGGCATGACGGTGGCGCTGAGCGACGCGGAGCGGGGGTTCCTGGAGGAGAACCACGCCGCGGCCATGGTCACGCTCCGGCCCGGTGGTGACCCGCACGTCGCTCGGGTCGGCGTGGCCCTCGTCGACGGCAAGCTCTGGAGCTCCGGCTTGCCCACCCGGGTGCGAACCGGCCACCTCCGCCGGGACCGGCGGGCGGCGCTGTTCGTGTTCTCGGTGTCGAACCCGTACGCCTGGCTGGGCGTCGAGGCCACCGTGACGATCCTCGAGGGACCCGAGGCGCCCGAGCAGAGCGTCCGGCTGTTCCGGGCGATGCAGGCCGGCATGCCGAGGCCGCCGTCCCCGGGCCACCTGTACTGGGAGGGGGACGAGCGGACCGAGGACGAGTTCCGCGAGCTCATGCGGGCGGAGGGTCGGCTGATCTACGAGTTCGAGATCGTGCGCACGTACGGGCTCGACGTGACCGGCTAGAGGACGGCCGACTCCACCACCACGTCCCCCTCGCGGAAGCGCGTGGGGCGGAGCGGGGAGAGATCGAACGTCGAGCACCGGCCCTCGGTGACCAGCTCGGCCACCGCCCTTCCCGCGGCGGGCGCGTGCATCAGCCCGTGGCCGCCGAAGCCGGCACAGACGATGAACCGGGCGGCCTCCTCGACCGGGCCGACGATGGCGTGGTGGTCGGGCGTCTCCGGGTACAGACCCGCCCAGCACTGCCGTGGATCGATGGGGACGTCTCGGAAGGTGGGGAACCGGTTGTCGATCAGCCGGCCGAGGTTTTCGAGGAACCGCGGGTCGAGCGAGGTGTCCCATCCCGGGGGGTCGTCCGGGTTCGAGTACGCGATCACGTAGCCGCCACCGACCTCCCGGCGGACCAGCACGCCGGTATCGACGTCGATGCACATGGGGATCAGGCCCGGCGGCTCGTCGGGGATCCTGACGAAGGCCAGGTTGCGGCGGATCGGCTGGACCGGGAGGTCCACCCCGAGCATCGCCGCGACCCCGGCGGCGTGAGGGCCGGCGGCGTCGACCACCCATCCGGCCTCGAGATCGCCGGCAGAGGTGGCGACGTGGATCGAGCCGCCGCGCGAACGGAGGCCGGTCACCTCGACGCCGGTGCGAACCTCGACCCGGCCCGGCGGGCACTGGGCGCGGAACGCCTGCACGGCGCCGTGCGGGTCGAGGAACCCATCGCGGGCGTGAAACGTACCGCCCCGGAGGCCGTCCGGCCGGAGGAGGGGCGCCCGCCGGCCGATCTCGTCCGGCGTGAGCCACTCCGTGTCGACGCCGAGCGAGCGCTGGATGTCCCGGGCGGCCCGCAGGTGGGCCTCTCCCTCCTGGGTCCCGGTCGCGAACAGGTACCCGACCTGGTGGAACGACAGGGTGTCGCCGTGCTCACGCCGCAGCCGCTCGAACTCCTCGATCGAGAACAGCGAGAAGGCGATGTTGATCGGCGTGGTGAACTGCGCCCGGACACCGCCGTTGGCCCGAGCGGTGGAGCCCTGCCCCACGGCCGGCTCCTTCTCCAGCACGACGGTCCGATCGACGCCGGCTGCGGCCAGGGCTCGCGCCACGGCCAGCCCGATCGCCCCGCCCCCGACGACCACAACGTCCTGGTCTCGGTTCACGAGGTGGAGCATAGGTCCCTCGAGCCTCTTGACGAGATCAACGTGGGAAGATTCGATCGCGCACCACCGACATGTGGGAGGCGACATGGGCGCAGCTGAAGGCAACTGGGCGGTGGAGCTCTACGAGGCGGCGCGGCACCTCATCGGGGGGCATCCACAACGCGACCTGGTCGAGAAGATGGCAGAACGGAACCGCCAGCAGGGCATACCGGCCCTGACCCTGGAGCCGGCCGAAGCCGGATGGCTCTCCGTCAGCATCTTCCACCCCGACCAGCGGAAACGGGTTCGCATCGGTCGGCTGCTGTTCACGCCGGAAACGATCGAGGAGGGTCGGTCCGGCGAGAGATGACGGCTCGCGGGCATCATCTCGATCCCGGAAGCCGGGGGACCTCTCGCCGGAGATTCCGGTCGCTCGCCCCGCCCGGTGAGGCGAGCACCGCAGCCGCTCGGTCGCCCTCGGCTACGTATGGTCCACGGCGGCGTCGGCGAACGCCGCCAGCGATGGGTACGTGGCGTCGGGCTCGGCCTCAGCGGGCGGGGTGGCCCCGGAGCCGGCCCGACCGGCCCGTCGGTTGATCCACACCGTCGAGAGACCCACCCGCTTGGCGGGCACGTGGTCGTGGAAGAGGCTCTGGGCCACGTGGAGGATCCGCTCCTTCGGCAGCTCGATCTCCTCCAGGGCCACCTCGAAGTGCCGGGGGTTCGGCTTGTAGCTCCGGACCCGCTCGGCGGTGATCACCCAGTCGAACCGCACCCCGAGCCGCTCGTTCGACGCCGCGAACAGGTCCTCGTCGCAGTTCGTCACGACGCCGAGCCGATACCGCTCGGCCAGCCGCCGGAGCGCCTGGCGCGAGTCGGGGAACTCCGGCCAGTCACCCACGCTCGCCCCGAACGCCGCCGCCGCGTCGTCGGACAGCTCCACGCCGGCGTCCCGGGCGATCCCCCGAGCCGCCGACGCCAGGACCTCCCGGTACGGGAGGTACTCCCCGGCCTCGGCCTCGGCCTCGTGCGCCGCGAACCGCTCCAGGAGCACGTCGTCGGAGACGGGCCAGGACGCTCCGCGCCGGAGCGCAGCGACGATCCCGGCCTCCCAGTCGATCAGCGTTCCGTAGCAGTCGAACGTGAGCACGTGGAAGGGAGACAGGTCCACCGGCGCATCATACGGACGGGCGCCGGCCGTGGCCTCTGTGGAATACTTCCGGCGTCCCCAGGAGGTGAGCCATGGAGTTGGCGAGCCGGATGACCCGGCTGGGCACCGAGTCGGCGTTCGAGGTCCTGAACATGGCCCGCGCTCTCGAGGCCCAGGGGCGGAAGGTGATCCACCTCGAGCTCGGCGAGCCGGACTTCGACACGCCCGCCCACATCACAGAGGCCGCGATGAAGGCCCTCCGCGATGGCCAGACCCACTACTCGCCGGCCCCGGGGATCCCGGAGCTGCGTGAGGCCGTCAGCGCGTTCTTCGAGCGGACCCGCGGCATCGACTACCCCCCCGACCGGATCGTGGTCGTCCCCGGGGCGAAGCCGATCCTGTTCTTCACGATCATGGCCCTGTGCGATGAGGGCGACGAGGTCCTCTACCCCGATCCGGGCTTCCCGATGTACGAATCGATCAGCGCGCTGACCGGTGCCACACCGGTGCCGATCCGCCTGCGGGAGGAGGACGCGTTCCGGGTCGACCCCGAGGAGCTGGCTTCGCTGGTCACCGACCGCACCCGCCTGCTGGTCCTGAGCTCGCCGCACAACCCGTGCGGGAGCGCCCTGACCCGCAGCGACCTCGAGGCGATCGCCGAGGCCATCCGCGGGCGGGACGTCTACGTCCTCTCCGACGAGGTGTACTGGGCGATCCGCTACGAGGGAGCCCACGAGTCGATCGCCGAGCTCGACGGGCTGAAGGATCGGACGATCCTCCTGGACGGCTGCTCGAAGAGCTTCGCCATGACGGGGTGGCGCCTGGGTTTCGCGGCGTTCCCCCAGGAGCTCGTCGAGCCGGTCACCCGACTCGTGATCAACGCGGTTTCCTGCACGGCCACGTTCACCCAGCACGCCGCGGTGGCCGCGCTCACCGGGCCGTGGGAGCCGGTCGAGGCCATGGTCCGGGAGTTCCGGACCCGCCGCGACGTGATCGTGGAAGGACTGAACCGGATCGACGGCATCACCAGCCTGGAGCCCGCCGGGGCCTTCTACGTGTTCCCGAACGTCTCCACGTTCGGCGGGACCGGGCGCGACCTGGTCACGTACCTCCTACAGGAGGCCGGCGTGGCCGGCCTGTGGGGGACGGCGTTCGGCTCGGCCGGCGAGGGGTACCTCCGGTTCTCGTACGCGAACTCCGTCGAGAACATCCGCGCGGCCCTCGAGGCCATCGAGGCGGCCCTGCCCGGGTACCGAGGTGGCTGAGGCACCCCGGGTGCTCGTCACCCGGCGGCTTCCCCCCGGACCGATGGGGAGGATCGCCGAGCGCTTCGACGCGGAGGTGTGGCAGGGCCAGGGTGCCATCCCGCGCGACCGCCTGCTCGAGGGGATCCTCGGGAAGGTCGGCGCGATCACGCTCCTCACCGACCGGGTCGACGACGAGCTCCTCGACGCCGCCGGGCCCGATCTCCGGATCGTGGCGAACTACGCCGTCGGGTTCGACAACATCGACGTCGAGGCGTGCACCCGACGGGGCGTCCTGGCCACAAACACTCCCGACGTCCTCACCGAGACCACCGCCGACACGGCCTGGGCGTTGATGATGACCGCAGCCCGCCGGGTCGCCGAGGGCGACCGGTTCCTCCGGTCGCGGACCCCGTGGATCTGGGGCCCGGAGATGATGCTCGGCCGAGACATCCACGGGAAGGTGCTCGGGATCGTGGGGTTCGGCCGGATCGGCCAGGCCGTAGCGCGGCGGGGGGCGGGGTTCGGGATGACCGTTCGCTACCACGACCCGTTCCGCCCGTCCCAGGAGGTCGAGCGGGAGCTGAGCGCCGAGTACCGTGAGCTGGACGAGCTCCTGGCCGAGTCGGACTTCGTCAGCATCCACGTGGCGCTCACCCCGGAGACCCGGCATCTGTTCGATCGGGAACGTCTCCGGCGGATGAAGGCGACCGCCGTGCTGGTCAACACCTCCCGGGGCCCGGTGATCGACGAGGCGGCCCTGGTCGAGGCGCTCCGCCAGGGCGACCTGTTCGCGGCGGGGCTCGACGTGTTCGAGCGCGAGCCCGAGGTCCACCCCGGCCTGCTCGACCTCGACAACGCGGTGATCATCCCCCATCTTGGGAGCGCCACGGTGGAGACCCGCGACGCGATGGGGCACCTGGCCGTCGACAACCTCGAGGCCGCTCTGGAGGGGCGCCGGCCCCCGACGCTGCTGAACCCCCAGGCCCTGAGGTCGGGCTAGCGGCCGGGGCCGCGGGGGCACCGTACACTGGGGGGCCGTGCGAACGCTCATCGCGGTCGCCGGCCAGCCGGTTCGGGCCGGAGAGGTGAAGGGGTGGCGGGACGACGCCGTGGCCCTCCCCGCCTCGTATCTCCGGGCCCTCCACCGGGCCGGCGGGCAGGAAGCGATCCTGGCTCCCCGGCGGATGGAGCCCGACGATGCGGCCTCCCTCCTGGACCGGTTCGACGGGCTCCTGCTGATCGGGGGAGGGGACGTCGACCCGAACCACTACGGCGAGGATCCCCTGCCGGAGTGCTACGGGATCGATACCGAGACCGACCTGTTCGAGATGCAGCTGGTCCGGGCGGCCATCCACCGCGGCCTGCCGGTCCTGGCCATCTGCCGGGGATTCCAGGTGCTGAACGTGGCGATGGGCGGGACCCTCGACCAGCACATCACCGGGCGTGAGGGCCTCCTCGGGCACGGGACCCCCGGCGAGGGCCCGGAGCTCCACGAGGTCCGTCTGGAGCCGGGCTCGAGGGCGGCCGAGGCGATGGGCACCGAAACGACCACGGTTTCCTCATCACATCACCAAGCCCTGGCGAAGCTCGGCCTGGGGCTCATGGTCTCGGGGCGGGCCCCCGACGGCATCATCGAGGCCATCGAGCACCGCGACGGCTCCTGGGCCGTGGGCGTCCAGTGGCACCCGGAGCGCCGGGCGACGGATGACCCCGCCCACCAGGGGCTGTTCGACGCGTTGGTCGAGCAGGCCAGCTAGGCGAAGAGGTCGCCGGCGGCCATCTTCAGGTCCTCGACCCCCTGTAGCTCGTCGTCGTACAACGGCAGCACTCCGCGGACCTGATCGCCGAAGGTCTCCCGGATCTCGCCCATGTATCCGCGCTGCATCTCGACGCGGTTCCGGACGAATTCGGGCAACTGCCCGTCACCGGCCTCGATGACCTGATTGACGATGACCCCGCCGACCGGGATCCCGAATTCCGTGAACCAGGAGATGAAACGCTTGATGACCGCGATCGGGAGGGCCTCGGGGAGCGTGACGAAGAAGAAGGCCGTCTTCTCCGGGTCCGTCAGGAGCTGCTTGGCGTGGGCGATCCGCTCACGGAAGTCGACCAGGTAGTCCATCAGCGGGTCGTCCTCCTTCTTCTTCGTGAAGGACAGCAGCTCGCGGAGCGATTGGGCCTCCTCCCGTGACTTCATCATCTTGTTCACCCACAGGCCGTACACCTTCGACATCCCCAGGAGGCGTCGGGCATTGGCCGTGGGTGCCGTGTCGAACACGTAGACGTCGTACTCGTCCTTGAACATGAGATCGACCATGTTCTCGAACATGGCCGACTCCTCGAACGCCGGGTTCATCGTGGCCGCCTCGACGAACTCGGAGGCCTCCTTCGACGAGATCTCGGCGAACTTGAGGAACCACTGGACCTTCTCCTTGATCTCCCGCTTCGAGCGCTCGATGGCCTCCTTGGTGTCGATCTCGTACGCCCACAGGTTCTGGACGCCCTCGACCGGGGTGTGCTTCCCGAACACGTCCTGAGCCAGGCACCCGGACAGGCTGTGCACGGGGTTCGTCGAGGCCAGCAGGGTTCGTCGGCCCTGCCCGGCGAGCCAGACGGCCGACGCCCCGGCCATGGTGGTCTTCCCGACGCCGCCCTTGCCACCGTAGAACACGTACTTCATCCCGGGATGAGCCTCGAAGAACCCCGGCATCGAGGTGCCCACCAGCGTCTCTCGCTCCACGACGGCCATCTCAGCCCTCCCCGTACATCCTGGTGGCCACCTTCTCGATCATCTCGATGCCGGTCACGTCCCGCTCCATCTCGGGGACCTGCGCCAGGATCTGGTCGCCGAAGTCGGACCGGATCCGATCGAGGTACTTCCGCTGCATCTCGATCCGGTTCACCAGGTAAGGCGGTACGTCCTCGCCGAGGAGCTCCTCGGGGATGATGCGGTTGACGATGTAGCCGGCGATCGGGACGTTGAACGCCTCGAACAGGCCCGCGGCCTTCTTCGTGTCGACCAGGATCATCTCCTCGGGCACGAGCACGAAGAAGAAGGCCGTGCGCTGGCGGTCGGTGAGGATTCCCGAGGCCGTGTTGATCCGATCCCGGATGAACCGGAGCTCCTCGAGGATCTGGTCCTCTTCCACCTCCTTCTCGCGGCGGATCCGGGCCACCATCTCCTGGTGCTCCTGCATCTCCTCACGGAGCTTGGTGATCCGGGTGATCCACTCGTCGTAGACCTTGGCCATCGACAGGTAGTACAGGGCGTGGCCGAGCGGGACCAGGTCGTAGATGTAGTAGTCGTAGTCGCCCTGGTTCACGATGTCGACCACGGAGTCGAAGATCGCGGATTCCTCCATGGCCGGTTCGGCGGACGCCGCGGTGATGTAATCCTCGATCTCCTCAGGGACCTTGTCCAGGCTGTACATGTCCAGGATCTTCTGGCGGATCTCGTCCTGATACGCCTTGATGTGCTGGTCGGCGTCGATCTCCTGGGCCCACAGGTTCTCGTGGATCTTGACCGGGCCCTTGCCGAAGATGTCCCGCTGGAAGATGTCGGAGAGGCTGGCCTGCGGGTCGACCGAGAAGACCAGCACCTTGTGGCCCTGTCCGGCGAGCCAGTGGCCGGTGGCGGCGGAGAACGTGGTCTTGCCCAGCCCCCCCTTCCCTCCAAACATCACGTACCGGCGCTCGGGGTGGTCGCGGAACGTGTCGGCCAACGAGGCGGATCGTGTCTGCGGCTGCGTCGTGGCCATCAGAACATCGCGTCCGTGACGTCCTTCTCCCGCAGCATCCGGCGCTTCCAGGTGGATACCTGCGGCACCACGTAGGGGAGCAGACGCATCGAGTAGTACGGGGGCAGGATCGGCACCCCGAGCATGTCCCCCATCGTCACCAGGATGAACAGGTGCTCCATGCTGGCCCGGGTCCGGAGAGCGTAGCGGGTCATGTCGTGCGCGGCCATCCCGTAGGTGACCTGCCGCACCTTCTCCATGAACCCGCGCACGCCTCGACGGCGCTCCTCGGTCTGGTCCCTTTCGTCCTCAGCCATGCGGCCTCCTCACATCCCGTGCAGGTCGAACTCGTGCTCCTCGTGCATCTCGCGCTCCCGCAGGACCCGTCGCTTCCACGTCGCCAGGTTCGGCACGATATACGGCAGGAGCCGGAGCGAGTAGTAGGGCGGCAGGACCGGCAGCCCGATCATGTCTCCCACGGTCACCGCCATGAACAGGGACTCCAGCGTGGCTCGCGCCTCCATGGCGTGACGGGTGAACTCGTAGCCGGTCATGCCGAAGAGGAACTCGCGGATGGCCGCGCCCCTCCCGCGGCGCCCCGCGGCGCTGTCCCCGCCTCGGCGATCGCCCATCGTCTTTCACGGCGAATCTACCCCAGTCGTACCCGGCGGTGCCCACCCGGCCGATTGACCCGGCGGATCGGTGGTGCCTAGAGTCCGACCGATGTCCGAGGTCGTCGGCCCCCTCCTCCTGATCCTGCTGATCGCGGTGATGCTGTGGTTCGCCATGGGGACCCAGCGGAACGTCCGGCGGGGCAACGAGCTTCTTCGCTGGCTCCAGGGCGGCCTCCCCCGGCTCGGGAAGCGGACGTCGATGCGGTGGCTGGGCAGCTCGGCCGTGGTTCTGAAGATCCCCGAAGCAGCCGAGCCGTTCCGGGAGGCCGAGGTGGTCGTGGTCCTGGAGCCCCGCGACGTGGCCATGCTGTGGGCCTGGTCGCGGGGGCGGGGCCGTCGCGACTTCCTCATCTTCCGGGGGTGGCTCCGCAACGCACCTCGCCTGGAGCTCGAGGCCGGCGACCCCCGAGGGTGGACCGGCCAGGACCGGCTGCGCCGACTCGACGACGCGGCCTGGCGAGAGGCCGGCTGGGGCCACACCCACGTCCGGGCCTCGGTGAGCCCCGAGGCGGACCCGTCCGAGGCCCGCCGGGCCTGGGAAGCCCTGGAGGAGGCCTCCGGCGGCGTGTGGCGGATCTCGGTCCGTCGCGAGCACCCCCACCTCGAGGTCCACGTGATCCCGCCCGACCTCAGCTCACCGGCCGGGCGACTGGTCGGCGCGTTCGCCGACCTGGGCCGGTCGGTCACGCGTCGATGAGGAGGGGCCGCCCCCCGGCGCGGCCCCTCCTTCCCGTCAGGTGCGGATCTGGCCTCCCGGGCCCGCCCGCATGGTCGGCGTTCCCGTCGTGACGTCCGCCACGACCTCGGGAGCCGCCCGCCAGCGCGTGTAGGCACGGTATCCGTCGAACGCGATCACCAGCGACGCCACAACGAGCAGCAGCGCCACGATGATCATGGCCCAGGCGCCGCCCGCGGCCACCCCCGATACTCCCTCCGCCGTGGCGATCGTCTCGAAGAGGTTGTACGCCGTGACCAGGGTCGCGGCGACGGTCGTCACGTACATGAAGATCATGGGGATCCCGGCGTACGCCGGGTTCCGCCCCACGGAGGCCAGCCACACCGTCACGATCAGCAGCGACAGCGCGGCCATCAGCTGGTTCGAGGCCCCGAACAGCTGCCAGAGGTAGACCCAGGTCCCCGTCAGCACCAGCGCGATCGTGAGCACCATCGAGATGACCGATGCGACGTGCTGGTTCTTGAACCCGACCCAGCCCTCACCCAGCCACTCGCCGAGGGTGACCCGCATCAGCCGGAACACCAGCTGGACCACCGTGAGGACGATGACGACGAATGCGCCCAGTCCCAATGCCGTCCCATAGTCCGTCGGGATGAGACCGAACGTGGCCACGTTCAGGAGGCTTCCCACACCCGTGGCGAAGCCCACCGCACCGAGGAGCCCGGTGATGGCCACGGCCGTCAGCGAGAGGAGCCCCAAGGTGTTCTCCGAGAACATGCCGCCGCCCCCCACCGGCAGCGCGTCCGTCTCGAACTCGAGCTGCCTGGCGGTGCCCACCGAGCCGAACAGGGCGTGCCACCCCGAGATCGCCCCGCAGGCGATCGTCACGAACAACATCGGCCACAGCGGTTGGAGGGCCCCCGTGGCCTGTGGTGGGCTGAACCCGTTGTAGCCGGCGATCTGGAAGCTCCCGTCGGTAGCCGCTCCCCCGAACAGCTCCAGCGGGGCCAACACCGCGCCGATGGCGGAGACTCCGATCGTCAGCGCGGTGATCCAGAACCCGATGTAGTTCACGGGCTGGGCGAACCGCCAGATCGGCAGGTTGGCCCCCAGGTAGCTGAACACCAGCAGGAAGACCGCCCACAGGACATAGCTGGGCATGACGCTGATCGCCCCGGTCGCCGGGTCGTACGTGGGCGTCTCCGGCCGCTCACCCGTCTCGGGGTCCGGGGCCGGGATCCGGGGGTCCGCGTTCGTGGGATCCTGCACCGTGTACCACGCCCCGCCGCTATTGACGGCGTCGTTGATGGCGACGACCGGGCCACTGATCGGCCCGGTGCTCCAGTCCGGGGGGGTCTCGTCCAGGTCGACCCCGACCGGCCCCAGCAGCATGGCGAAGATCGTCACGCCCACCACCGCCAGGGTGACCCCGACGATGCCGGCCTTGCGCCGGTAGATCAGCCAGCCGGCGAGCAGCCCCATGAGCGCGAGGACGAAGACCCCGAAGACCACGTCGGGCCGGGCCGCCAGGACCGCCGCCATGATGCCCACGAACGCGCCGGCGATCAGCAGCAGGTAGAAGAAGATGAACACGTACAGGATCCGACGGGTTCGGGACGCCACCAGGCGATGGGCGATGGCGGCGAGGGAGTTCCCGTCGTTGCGCACCGCGACCATGATCGCGCTGTAGTCGCTGGCCCAACCGATCAGGCTCACCCCCACCATGAGCCACAAGATCGAGGGAACCCAACCCCACAGCGCGGCCGCCGTGATGACACCGACGATGGGCCCGGCCGCGGCGATCGACTTGAAGTGATAGCCGTACAGCACGAACCGGCTCGTCGGCACGAAGTCCACCCCATCCATGTACATGCGGGCCGGGGTGGACCGATCGGCATCGGACTGGATCACTCGACGGTCGATCTGCTTCGCGTAGAACCGATAGGCGAGGTAGATGACCACCAGCCCGATCACCACGACCCACAGTGAGTTCATTTGCCCCTCCTTCTCTCACCACGAACCGCGGGATCCGTCAGTCGATCGCCACCTCCTTTCAGTTGCTCGGAGCGGTGACGTACCGCTCGATCACACGGAGAGCCTGGTCCAGGTCGTCGGCCCCGGCGTAGCGCCGCTCCCCCTCGACGATCACGGCGGGGTAGCGGCGGAGACGGTGACGGAACGACTTCCAGACGCCCTGGATGGAGGCCACGTCCACGATCTTGATCCGGAGCCGGGGACCGAACCGCTCTCGGAGATCATGGACCCATGAAGACACGGCCGCGTACTCTCGACGGAGGTCCTCGGGGAGGGAGTTGCGGGCCTGGTCGCGCCGGAAGTGCTCCCCAAGGCCCGCGTGTCCGAACGTCAGCTCACAGTGCTGGCAGTGCGCGAACACCGTAGGCGCGTAGGTGATGACCTCGACCTCAACCGGACGCATGGTCATACCCCGGTACGGAATCCTAGCACCGGAGGGCAAAGGGGGGAAATCGTGTCAAGGGACCCGGCGAACCACCAGGGTCAGGCCCTCGATCTCCTCCACCCGGACGCGGTCGCCGGGCTCCCCCTCGAGCACCCTGGCAGGGTACGAGGTGCCCCGGATCCGCACCCGCCCGCTCCCCCCGAGGACGCCGACCTCGCCGACCATCCCGTGGGCGCCGGCCCGGGGCCTCTGGCGGACCGCCCACCGCCAGATCCGGAACTCGAAGAGCTCGATTCCAACGAGCGCGGCGATCACGATCGCTGACCACGGGAGGTCGAGGAGGATGAGCGCCAGGGTCCCGCCGATCAGGAGCGCCATCGACGGCCGGGGCCGACCCTAGGCCCGCGGCTCCAAGCGGATCACCTCGCAGGCGAAGGTGCCGCCGGGCGCCTCGTACGTCACCCGGTCTCCGGGACGCCGACCCAGCAGGGCGGAGCCGAGCGGCGAGTCCATCGTCACGGTGCGGACACCGTCGGCCCGCTCCTCCTTCGAGGCCGCCAGGAGGTACGTCTCCTCCTCGTCCTCGCCGTCGTCGTCGACGAGGCGGACCGTGACGAGCACCCCGGGCGCGACGGAGTCGGCCTCTGCGGGCGTCTCCACGATGTCCGGGTCCTTGAGGAGCTGCTCCAGCTCCCGGATCCGCGCCTCCATCAGCCCCTGTGCGTCCTTGGCCGCGTCGAAATCCGCGTTCTCGCGGATGTCGCCGTGGGCCCGGGCCTTCTCCAGGCGATCCGCCATGTACCTGCGTCCCTCGGTCCGGAGGCGCTCGAGCTCCTCGACCAGCCGCTCGTGGGCATCTCGGGTCAGCACCGCGGTCGGCTCCTGGCCGGGGTTCCGTCGGAACGTGGGCTCGCTCATGGCCGCAAATGTACCAACCCGGCCGGCGCACCCGCATCCTTGACAGCGCGACACTTCGCGTCCTATCGTCGCACCGTGGCAGCCACGGCGATCGAGGCGACCGATCGATCCCACGGCACCCGGGCCCGCATCCTCGACGGGGCGTTCGACGCCGCGGCCACGTTCGGGCTGTCCCGGCTGACCGTGGAGGACGTGGCCCGGGAGGCCGGCCTGTCGCGCCAGAGCGTGTACCGCTACTTCCGGTCGAAGGACGACCTGATCGGCGCGCTGGTGATGCGCGAGGTCGAGGCGTTCCTCGTCGGGGTGCGCGAGGCGAACGCCCTCCACGTCGATCTCGAGGCCGCCATGCGGGAGTCGGCACGGTTCTGCCTCCGGACCCTCCGGGAGCACCCGCTGCTAGACCGCCTGCTGGCGTCGGAGCCCGAGACCCTGCTCCCCTACCTCACCACTCGAGCCGGTCCGGTCGTGGCTGCCGCTCGCGACGTGCTGGAGGACCTGGCCGCGGAGCGGGTGGGGGTCCGGTCGGACCTCGTGCACCGCACCGCGGACGTCGCGGTTCGGGCCATCGTGTCGTACGCGATCACGCCGAGCGAGGACGACCCCGAGGAGGTGGCCGCCGAGCTGGCCAGGATCCTGGCTTCGGCCCTCGAGGTGCGAGAGGAGGATGTGCGATGAGCACCCGCCGGTACACGCTCCCGGTGGAGCAGACGAGGTGGGAGGTGCCTTCGGGGAACGTCACCGTGTTCAACTGGGAGTACGACGAGACCCGGGACCAGCTCCTGACGCTGTACGAGAAGGGCAAGGAGAAGCAGTGGAACGCTCAGACCCGGCTCGACTGGTCGATCGAGGTCGACCCTCGCTCCCCGGCGAACGGGCCCGACTACTACATCCCGATCTACGGCTCGGACATGTGGGAGCGGATGAGCGACGAGGAGCGGGCCGAGGTCCGCCACCACATCAGCGCCTGGATGAACTCGCAGTTCCTCCACGGCGAGCAGGGCGCGCTGATCTGCGCCTCCAAGATCGTGCAGACCGTCCCCGACATGGACTCGAAGTTCTACGCGGCGACCCAGGTGATGGACGAGGCGCGCCACGTCGAGATGTACGGGCGGTACGTGCAGGACAAGCTCGAGCTGGCGTATCCGATCAACCCGGATCTGAAGGCGCTCCTGAACGAGGTGATCGCCGACGAGCGGTGGGACATGACGTACCTCGGCATGCAGGTGATCATCGAAGGGTTGGCGCTGGCGGCGTTCGCGCTGATCCGCGACTTCTCCGAGGAGCCGCTGTCGAAGGCCATCAACACGTACGTGATGCAGGACGAGGCCCGCCACGTCGCGTTCGGCAGGCTGGCGCTCCGCGACCATTATCCCCAGCTCAGCCAGAGGGAACGCGATGAGCGGGAGGAGTTCGTGGTCGAGGCGTGCCACCTGATGCGGAACCGGTTCATGGCGCAGGAGGTGTGGGAGCGCCTCGGGCTCGACGTGGAGCGGTGCATGGCCTACGTCGAGGAGTCCGAGATGACCCGGGAGTTCCGCAGCATGCTGTTCTCGCGGATCGTACCCACGGTGAAGGACATCGGGCTGTGGGGTCGGAAGGTCCGGAGGGCGTACGAGGACCTCGGGGTGCTCCAGTACCAGGACGTCGACCCCGACCAGCTCCAGGCCCAGGACGAGGCCCTGGCCCGGACCCTCGACACCTCGCGGGGGCTTTCCGTCGAGGCCGAGGCCTCGGCGAGGTTGGCCGGCGTGGACCCCGCTCGAGCCCTCGAGGTGGAGGAGACCATCCGCCTCGGCGCCGACGACGAGGGATAGCCGAGGCTACCCGAGGCGCGCCAGGAACTCGAGCACTCGCTGGGTGAGCAACGCCGCGGCGTCCCGGTCGTGGTCGGGCAGGCTTTCGTCGGCGAACAGATGCCGGTCACCGGGGTACGAGAACAGCTCCGCGCCCTCGACGGTCCGGACGAGCTCACGAGCGGCGTCGAGATCACCCTCGTCACGGACCAGCGGGTCGTCCTCCATCATGTGGATCTGGAGCGGCACGCCCTCCGGCCACGCGCCGCCGAACTCCGACGGCGGAACGGCGGCCGAAATCAGGACGGCCCCCCTGGCCCCGGGCCGCGTCTGGGCCAGCGCCTGCGCCGGCAAGCATCCCAGGGAGAGCCCGGCGTAGACGAGCTCGTTCGGCAGCCCCTCGGCGGCCCGGCGTCCTCGCTCGATGACCGTGCCGAAGCCGATCTCCTCGGCGTGGGCGCCGCCCTCCTCGAGCAACCTGAACGTCCTCCCCTCGTACAGATCGGGCGTGTGACCGGTGTGCCCGGCACCCCGAAGCGCATCGGCGAACGTGCCGATCCCGGGCGTCAGCCCGAGCGAGTGATGGAACAGCACAACGTCGGCCATCGCGCCGGGAGTCTACCACCGGCTCAGGCTTCGATCGAGTAGACGACCCAGTCCTCGCGCCGACCGCCGACCTTCTCGTAGAACCGCTGCGCGCGGATGTTGTCGGGGGCCGTCTCCCAGGTCATCTCGGCGAAGCCGCGCCTCCGGCACTCCTCCCGGCAGGCCTCGAACAACGCCATGGCCGCGCCGGAGCCGCGGTGCGACTCGTCCACGTACAGGTCGTTCATGATGCCGATCCGCTCCCCGGTGAACGTCGTCCACGAGAAGTAGATCGTGGCGAACCCGACCAGGTCGCCGTCGGCCTCGGCCACGAGCTGGATCCCCGTCTCGCCCCCGAGCATCGCCTCACGCAGCCGGTCCATCGCCGCGGGATCGGGCTCCGGCTGGCGGTAGAA
>JBQGDK010000010.1:0-8281 GCA_052039025.1 Actinomycetota bacterium | reverse complement strand
GGCGCGTTCGCTTGGACTAGGGTTGTCCAACCCTCTGCCCACGGAAGGAGGCCGCCCATGAGCAGTGTCGACTCGCGCTTCGGTCGGGTTCGAGGAGGGCTCCTCGTCATCCTCGGAGCCCTGGTGGGAGCGCAGCTGATCGCGCCCTCGGTCGGGAACGCCGTCTCGTTCCTCACCAAGAAGAAGGCGGATCGGCGCTACCTGAACAGGACCGAGATCCGCGTGTCCGGAGCGGTGCTGGACGAGCCCTTCTTCGTGACGCCGGGCAACGACTTCCTCCCGCTGATCTCGACCTCGATCAAGGCACCGACGGCCGGCCATCTGTTCATCGTGGCCTCGGTGGGTGCGCAGGACTCGGCGAACGACGACAGCCTCGGGAGGAGCCAGACCGAGTTCCGTCTTCGGCTCGACTCCGCGCCGGTCACCGATCAGTTCGCCGCGTACAACAGCACCGGTCCGGGCGACATGCATGGCGACGTCGGCGCCATCACCGCCGTGGTCCCGGTTACGAGGGGTGCCCACACCGTTTACCTGGACGCGAGGGAACACGCGGTGAAGACCTTCGTGCGGGGACGCGCCGTCAGCGTTCTCTTCGTTCCCACCGGAAGGGGCGTCGCCATCCCCGCGTGATCGCCACGCCGGCGAGGGAGCGATAGGACCTCTGTCACGGATCGGCCGGGCCGAGCGAACAGCCGGGCGTCGGTGACGCGCGGTCGTTCTCCACCTCGACGTGGACGTGCGGGTACCGGTCGGGGAAATAGCGGTTGGCCTGGGCGCTCGGCAGGTCGTTGCGGGCGGCGCGGCCGAGCGGCGTGATCCCCGCCAGCACCTCGTGGCCCTCGCGCACGGCCGGCCGGGCCATGTGCAGGACCAGGACCCGCAGTCGCGGATGGGACCGCGGGGCCAGGACCACCTTCCAGTCCGGGTCTCGGCAGTACAGGAGGTAGCGTCGGACGGCCACGACGGATCCCGTGACCGGTGACCGGATCCGGGCCCGGGAGGGAACGACGACGTCGACGGCCGTCGTGGCGCCGGTCCCGCGCCCTCGTGACGCCATGATGCGGTGGGGCAGGTGAGGGCGCATGCCGATCGCCGTCCCGAACAGCGATTGGTGGAAGCCGTACCCGATCGTCCCGGGCGAGACCTCGGTCAGCGGGAGCGAGGAGGCCGTGGCGAACCCGCGGATCTCGCACCCGCGGCCGTTCGGCAGGCACGCGTCCCGGCCGGTCCCGCCGTCGAGCCGGTCCCGCCCTCGCCCCCCGCCGAGGCTGTCCCGTCCGGACCCGCCGAGCAGCACCTGCCGGCCGGCGCCTCCGACGAGCACGTCGTCGCCACGCAGGCCGCAGGCCACCGCCCCTCGTCCCCCGACCCTGAGGGCGTCCGGGCCCGCCGTGCCGGTCGAGTCGCATGATCGTCCCGAGGCGTCCACGACGATGTCGGCGGTGTCGTTCGCCGGGTCGGGATCCGTGGCTGCGTGGATCGCCGCCCCTCTGACCTGATGGGATCCGGGGCGAACCGCCGCGACGGTCAGATGCACCTCCGTCGTCCCCCCCGCGGGAAGGGTGTCGAGCGTGCAGCTCACGGCCGGATCCACGACGCACGCCCCGTCGCGGGCGGCCATCGGCCGAAGTGCCTCGGGTAGTTCCACGGTGAGCCTGATCCCCGGCGCCTCGGCCGGCCCCAGGTTCGTGACGGTAGCGGTGAGCGCGGCTTCCTGCGGGACGGGTACCGGGGTGGTCCATCCGAGGAGGTGGACCGTCACGTCGGCCTCCAACGCCCCGGCGTCCACCGACGGGATCGGGCCGATCAGGGCGCTCATCATCAGGGCCATCGCCACGGCGAGCCGGGTCACGTCCCGGATTCTCGCGCGGGGGCCGGACGGCCCGCTAGGATGCTGACGTGCCGACCCGCCGGGAGCTCGAGGGACTCTCCACGAAGGAGCTTCAGGACCGGGCCTTCAGGTTGGCCCGGCGGCGCCTCGACGTCCGGTTCTTCTGGAACCTCCTCGAGTCCGCCCCCGCGGCGGAGGCGGCCGCGGGCCACGAGAGCGAGGCGGCCGTCGACGTCCTCAGCCTGTCGGAGCGCGTGGCCGACGTGCTCAACCCGGACACGGCCGAGGAGGCCGAGGCCTTCCGGCCGATCTACATCGAATATCTCCTGGAGCACGAGAGGGGCTGAGCCCCGGACCCTGCCCCCCCGGGAACCCTACGCGGTGCTCGGCCGCCGCCGGCGCACCAGCAGCGCCGCGGCAGCGCCGATGCCGAAGCCCACGGCGCCGCTGATCGCCCATCCCAGCGCCGGGATCCCGTCGGCCTGGGCGGAGACCGGCGAGATCCGCTCGTTGGAGGCGGCCTCCGCGCCGGCCAGAGGCTCGACCGTAACGGACCGGCCGGAGCCCGCCCCGACGCCATCGCCGACCACGATCGCTCCGGTCATCCCGGCGTGGTACATGCACGCGTAGGGGTACACGCCCTCCTCCTCGAAGGTCGCCAGAAAGGCATCGGCCTCGTACATGTCGTCGAGGTATCCCCAGCCCGTCGCGCTCACGTTGTGGGCGATCGGGTCCTTGTTGACGAAGGTCACCTCAGTGCCCGGATCCACCCGGAGCACGCTCGGTGTGAAGCACGCCTCGGACATGGCCACTGTGGCCCCCTCGCCCTGGGTGGGCCCCCGGTGGCACCCGCCACCCGCTGACGCGGGCCAGGCCCACATGGTGGAGCCAACGATCAACGCGGTGATGAAGCCGCCGCGCAACACCCCATGACGCATCGCTCGGCCCTCCCGGTCCGTTTCACCCTGCTACACCGGTCGGGCCGAGCGCGTTCCCTACTCGAAGGCCTCGTTGATCTTGTCCTTGGCCTCCTCGCCGGCGTCCTTCACGTCGCCCTTGGCCTTCTTGAACTTGCCCTTTGCCTTGTCCACCTTGCCTTCGGCCTCGGTGCTCCGGTCCCCGGTGACCTCCCCGGCCTTGTCCTTGACCGTGCCCTTGGCCTCGTCCCACGTCCCCTCGGCCTTGTCGCGCTCGCCTCCCATGGCGGCCTCCTTTCGGCTGAGGGGATCCCTACCCCGGCCTGGGCTCGGGTAGACATGGGTTCTGGCGGATAGGATGAAGTGGTCCCTGAGGAAGGAGGAATATCCATGCGTTTCGCACGGTTCGCGATCGTGGTCGCAGCGGTGGCCCTGCTCGGGGCGGCCTGCGGCGGCGACGACGGGGGCAACGGAGGCGGCGAGACCGCCGACGCCGTGACCATGGTGGACAACGCCTTCGAGCCGTCGGAGTTCACCGCGGCCTCAACCACGATCACGATGACGAACGAGGGGCAAGCCCTGCACAACTTCAGCCAGTCCGACGCCGGGATCGACCAGGACGTCGCGGCCGGCGAGAGCGCCGACGTCGATCTGTCCGGGCTCGAGGCGGGGACGTACGACTTCAGCTGCAAGTATCACCCGGAGATGACCGGGTCCGTCACGATCGAGTAACGGCCCGGCTCAGCGATAGTCGCGGAAGCGGGCGGCCAGTGCCGCGGTGAGGCCGAGGTACTGGTCGCCCCATTCCGCATTCGGCTCGATGTTCGTCGTCTCCATCCACTCGTTGAAGGACACGATCAACGCCTGATCCGCGTACGTCGCGGTGGCCGACGCCCACTGGGCCTCGTAGAGCGCGCCTCCCTCGCGGGGGAAGTGGTCCGGGTTCCGTCCGGGGATGTGCCGGTCGTCGTACCCGGGGATGATGGATGCTCCCCAGATCTTCCGCTGGCCGCCGTGTACGGCCGCCCAGGCTCTCGCGGTCAGCGCCATCTGGCGGTTCCTGGCCGGCGTCAGCGCGGGATCCTCGGTCCCGTACACGTGCATGCCGTCGAACACCCCGAAGTCCTCGACGTCGAAGGGACGCCCTTCGCCGATCAGGATGGGGTCGTGGCCCCGCCTCCCCAACTCGGCCAGCACGCGACCCCAGATCTCCCGGTACCCGGGGCTCTTCCCGACCGTCCCCACCTCCTGGAAGACGTTGTGGCTGGAGAACACGTACAGGACCGGCCGGCCGTCCATGCGCAGGTACCGCTGGGAGGCGCCATGCGTATCGAGGGCATGATCGATCTCGCGGACCAGGTCGGCCTCGGTTCGGAACGCCGGGCTGAAGACCTCGAGGTACAGCGCGAACGAGAAGCCGGGCGGTATCCGCGAGGCGAGCGCGCCGACGTTCGCGTCCCACGGGTTGTCGTGGCCCCACCACGACACGATGAACCCGTCGATCCCGGCTCCGATCGCCTGCTGGAGGTGTCGGTCGATCGCGGCGGGGTCACCGCTGGTGTACGGTGCGGGATTCACGTTGTCCGCGGCGATCGGTTTGCCGCCGGCCCAGTCGCCGCTCTCGTACCAGGGATAGTAGAAGGCCAGCACGGCCGGCGAGAGCGGCTCGGTCCCCGGCGCGGGGCCTCCGGCGGCCAGGCGGGCGGTCGGCACCCCAAGCCGGCGAGCTGTCGGCCCGGCGATCCGAAGGGAAGCCACCGGCTGGGTCGGGCGCGCGTTCGCGGTGCGGATCCGGATCTCGGCGGTGCCCGCCCCGTCCGCCCGAACCCGGAATCGGACCCGTGAGGCGCTCCGCGGGGTGAGCCCGACCACGAACCGGACCACGGTCCTGGCCGCGCCGGGACGACGGGTCACGATCAGCGGGCCACGCCCGAACCCCTTGAGCGCCGCGACGCGGGCCCCCCGCGAGCGTCCGGCCTCGGCCCGGATGAGGATGGTGGGTCGCCGCGCGCTGATCCGAACCGCGTCGGCGGTGGTGCGCACGATGACGATGGCGCGGTAGATCGGGTCCGGCCGTGCGGTGGCGGCGTTCGAAGCTGCGGCCGACGCGGCGGGGAGCGCGGTAGGCAGCGGGGCGGCCAGCAGCGCGGCCAGGACGGCGGCCGGGGCCGCTCGCTTCAGGAGCCGGCCTCCCGCTCGGCTCGCTCGCAGGCGGTGAGGGTCTCATCGACGAAGAGCACGAACCGGACCTCCTCGACGGAGGTGTCGGCGCCGCGGACCGCGGCCACCGCGACCGTGGCCGCGCGTTCGACCGGATACCGATACACGCCGGTGGAGATGGCCGGGAACGCCACGGTGCGGGCCCCGAGCTCGTCGGCCACCCGGAGCGATTCGGTGTGGCACGACGCCAGCAGGGCGGAGCGGTCTTCCGACCTCGAGTACACGGGCCCGACCGTGTGGATCACCCACCGGGCCGGGAGGTCTCCCGCGGTCGTGGCCACGGCGCGGCCGGTCGGGAGGCCGTCGGGGAAGCGCTCGGCTCTGATCCGGCGGCACTCCTCGAGGATCGAGGGGCCGCCTCGGCGGTGGATCGCTCCGTCCACGCCCCCCCCGCCCAGCAGGCTCGAGTTCGCGGCGTTGACGACGGCGTCGACGTCCTGCTCGGTGATGTCGCCCCGAACGAGCGTGATCCTGGCCACGCGGGCATCTTAGGGCGTGCGGCGGTGGTAACGACGACCGAGCGGATCAGTCCCGACCGAGCTCGCGCAGGCGTTCCTCGCTGATGCCGAAGAAGTGGGCCACCTCGTGGATCACGGTGTCCGCGATGACCTCCTTCAGGGCGCGCTCGCGGGCCACCCTGGTGGCCCGCTCGATCGGCCCCTGGAACAGCGTGATCCGGTCCGGGAGGGCCCAGGTGTAGTGCTCGCCCCGCCTGGTGAGGGGGACGCCCTCGTACAGGCCGAGGAGCGCCTCGCCGGGGGGCGGCTCGTCCTCCACGATCACCTCGACGTTGTCGAGCCGTTCGAGGACCCAGGCCGGCAGGCCGTCGAGGGCCTCCGCGGCCAGCTGCTCGAACCGACGTCTGCTGACCATCACACCCAGTTCGGAAGGAGCCCCGGCCCTCGGTAGAACCAGATCCGGTCCCACCACGCCTCGAGCGAGATCGTCTCGGCGGTCAGCACCGGCCAGAAGAAGACGAACACCCCGACGACCACTGCCACCAGGATGGCCGCCGCGGTGATCCGGATCCAGCGCGACCAGCCGGTCCCGGACACGTCGCGGACGGCGTACGTGGCGCCGAGCGCCAGGAACGGGGCGACCGGGGCCATGTAGAAGAGGAACAGGGGACGGCTCACCAAGAGCCACGGCAGGAACTGGATCAGCACGGGAACGAGGATGGCGCCGGCTCGCCAGTCGCGTCGAAGCCTCCAGGACATGGCCAGGTACGGGAGCACCAGCAGGGCTCCCCAGAAGAGCGGAGGGCTGCCGATGCCGAGGATCTCCGCGCAGCAGCTCGGATCTCCCCGCCAGAAGTACGCGACCGGCCGTAGCAACAGGAACCAGGTCCACGCGGCCGACATGTATGGGTGGATGGGCTGGCCGTCCTCCCCGACCGTGTCGAGCGTGAGGTGGTACCCGGCCATGTCGCCGTGATGCCGGGCCCACTCGAGGAGATCGAAGCCGCGATCCGCCAGCCACGGGATCCAGGTCAGCGAGTACGCGAGGATCGGCACCACCAGCAGCCCGAGGTACAGGTTCGGCCCCTCGCGACGGAGCCCCATGACCAGGGAGCGCTCGGCGGCTCTGGTCCGGGCCCACGCCACGGCGAGGATCGCCGCGCCGGCAAGCGCCAGCACCCCCGACCACTTCACGGCCACGGCCGCGCCGAACGAGGCCCCCGAGAGCAGGAGGAGGGGTCGCCAGCGCGCGCCCCCGGGCTCGTCGCGGTCCGGGTCAATGGGAGCGGGCCGGGCCGCGCGGTCGGCGCGGCGGCGATCGGCCACGAGCAGCGCGAAGCCGAGGACCACGAACATCGCCAGGAACACGTCGAGCATCGCGATCCTCGACTGGACGAACAGCAGGTGCTCGGTCGAGGCGAGCAGCGCGGCCAGGCCCGCCCACAGGGCCGACCCGAACAGGAGGAACCCGAGGACGCCGACGAGCGCAACCGTCACCGTGCCTGCCACCGCCGAGGCGGCCCGCCACCCCAGCGGGCGGTTCCCGAACGCGTCGATCCCCAGGGCGATGAGCTGCTTCCCGAGAGGCGGGTGGACCCACGACCGCTCCACGTCGGCCTCGAGGTCGCACTCGCGGTAGTCGTTCCCGGCGTACCAGCAGCCGTCGCTGGCGTAATAGACCTCGTCGAAGATCTTGCGATCCGGGTGGCCCAGCCCGACGAAGCGCGTCACCCCCGCGAGGAGGGTCACCGCGGCGACGGCCAGCGCGGCCGTCCGGGGGGTGCTGAAGGTTGGCACGGGTCGGCCTCCCAGGATAGAACCTGCCTCGTGCTGAGGGTCGGGATCGTCGGGCTTCCGAACGCGGGGAAGTCGACCTTGTTCAACGCGTTGACGCGGGCCCATGCCCAGGTGGCCGGTCACCCGTTCACCACCGTCGATCCGAACGTCGGGGAGGCCCTGGTTCCCGACCCCCGTCTGGACCGGCTCGCCGAGGTTCTCCGTCCGGAGCGGGTGGTGCCCGCGCACGTGCGCGTCGTCGACATCGCCGGGCTGGTCCGAGGCTCGCACCGCGGCGAGGGGCTCGGCAACCGCTTCCTCGGCCACGTCCGGGAGATGGACGCGCTGGTGCTCGTGCTCCGAGCGTTCGAGTCACAGGCCGTCCCGCACCCCGACGGCGAGGTCGACCCGGCCGGGGACCTCGACACGCTCCTGACCGAGCTGGCGCTGGCGGATCTGGAGACGGCCTCGACGGCCGCTGGAAAGGCCGACCGGCGAGCGGCCGGTACGGGGGAGCGGGCCGAGCGAGAGCGGGCCGTGGCGTTAGGTGCGGCCGTGGCGGCGCTGGAGCGCGGCGACCCGGTGCGACGTGTCCTCCCACCCGAGGACCTCGAGCGGCTCCGCGACGCGTTCCTCCTGACGGCGAAGCCGATGCTGATCGTCCTCAACGTCGGCGAGGGGGACGCGGGGCGGCCTGACGAGGTCGTGGCGGCTCACCGAACGGCCCTGCCCCCGGACGCCGAGGTCGTGGCGGTGTGCGCGAAGCTCGAGGAGGAGGTTGAGGACCTCGACGAGGAGGACGCCGCCGAGCTCCTCGATGCGTACGGCGTCCACGAGCGCGGCACGGCTCGGATCGCCGCGGCGGCCAGGCGGCTCCTCGCGCTGATCACGTTCTACTCGATCGAGTCGAACGAGTGCCGGGCATGGCTCGTCCCGGAGGGGACCACTGCCGTGGAGGCCGCGGCGGAGCTCCACACCGACAGGGCCCGGGGGTTCATCCGGGCCGAGGTGGTGCCGGCCGACGACCTGATCGAGGCGGGATCGGTGGCCGCCGCCCGAGAGCGGGGCGCCGCTCGGGT
>JBQGDK010000009.1:0-5856 GCA_052039025.1 Actinomycetota bacterium | reverse complement strand
TACCGGAAGTCGTGACCGGGGCGGTCGTCGACGAACGTGATCCGGTCCTCCGGGGCGCCCGTGAGCCGGCAGATCGCCAGGGCCAGGTCGATGTTCGCGACCTCGTGACCGCCGCCGCCGTTGTAGATCTCGCCGGGCTCGCCGCGTCGGGCCACGGTCAGCACGGCCCGGGCGAAGTCGGTGACGTGGAGCCATTCACGGCGGTTGGAGCCGTCGCCGTACACGGGGATGGGCCGTCCCTCGAGCGCGGCGATGGTGAAGGTGGGGATGGCCTTCTCCGGGTGCTGACGCGGGCCGTAGGCGTTCGGGCCTCGGAAGATCCGCACGTTCATCCCGTACGTGCGGTGGTACGAGCGGCAGAGGAGGTCGGCCCCCGCCTTCGTGGCCGAGTACGGGTTGTTCGGCTGGAGCGGGTCCTCCTCGGTGAACGCCCCGTCGGGGGTGGAGCCGTACACCTCGTCGGTGGAGACGTGGACCAGCGGGACCTCGTGCCGGCGGCAGGCGTCGAGGATCGTCAACGTGCCCTGGACGTTCGTGACCGCGAACGGCCTGGCGTCCCCGATCGACCGGTCCACGAACGATTCGGCGGCGAAGTTCACCACGAGGTCGGCGGCCTTCACCAGCGGGTCCACCGTCTCCGCCTCGACGATGTCGCCGTGCACGAAACGGAACCGCCCCTCCGACTCCAGGTGCGCCAGGTTCTCTCTCGTGCCCGCGTAGGTGAGCGCGTCGAGGACCGTGACCCGCGCGTCGGGCTCGCCCTCGAGCAGGTGATCCACGAAGTGCGAGCCGATGAACCCGGCCCCCCCGGTGACGAGCATGTTCACTTGAAGACGATGTCCCAGCTGTAGGGGATGTCCGGCGTGTTCCACTCCGCCCGGTATTCGTCGGGGCTCTCGTGATCGTACGGCTCGTTGGGGATGTTGATGACCAGCGCCTCCTCCGGCGAGATGCACTTCCACCCGTGGTGCGTGCCGGCCGGGACCTTCACCAGCTGCTGCCTGTGGTCACCGAGGAAGAACTCCTGCAGCATCCCGTTGGTCGGCGAGTCCTCCCGGCCGTCGTAGATCACGAGCTTCACCATGCCCCGGACGCATGTGATGAAGTCGTCCTGCGCCTTGTGCAGGTGCCATCCCTTGACCACGCCGGGGTACGTCGTGGACAGGTATGCCTGCCCGAACCGCTCGAACCCCTCGTCGTCCCGGCGAAGGATCTCCATCAGCCGACCGCGCTCGTCGGGGATCACCCGCAGTTCCTTCACCCACACGCCGTCGATCCGGTCCGCCACCAGGCTGCTCCTTACGCTCTCTGACCTGCGGGTTCGGAGTGTAGCAGGGACTACCGGCCGGCCCGATGGAGCACGGCCGCGTGGGCCCGGGCGGCCCGGTCCCAGTCGAAGTGGCGCACCCGCGCGCGCCCGGCCTCCCGCAGGCGGGCGGACAGGCCCTCGTCGGCGAGGACCCGCCGGAGGCCGTCGGCCACGGCCTCCTCGCTTCGGGGATCGACCAGGACCGCCGCGTCGCCGGCCACCTCGGGCATCGACGATACGTCCGAGGTCACCACGGGCGTGCCCACCGCCATGGCCTCGAGGATCGGAAGGCCGAACCCTTCATACAACGAGGGGAACACCAACGCCCGCGCCCCCGTGAGGAGCGCGACCTTGTCTCGATGCTCCACGTAGCCGGTCATCGCGACCCGACCGCGGACCGAAGCCGGAAGCGTGGCCAGGGAGCGCTCCAGCTCGGCCCGACCTTCCGGGTTCCAGGCGACCGACGTCCCGGCCAGCACCAGACACGGCCGGACGTCCTCAGGGAGCCGGGCCCACGCCCCGACGAGGGCCGGCAGGTTCTTCCTCGGCTCGAGACCCCCCAGGAAGAGCACGTACGGCCCGTCGATCCCGTAGCGGCGCCGGATCCGCTCGACGTCCTCCTCGCCGGCCGGACGGAACCGGTCGGGATCGATCCCGTGGTGGATCACCGTGACCCGTTCGGGATCGACGGGGTACAGCTCCAGGAGATCCCGGCGGGTGGCCTCGGACACCGTCACGACCTCGGCGGCCTGTCGGAGGGCCCGGTCGAGCCGCTCGAGCCACCGCCGCGTGGCCAACGGGGCGGTCTCGGGGCGGTGTCGGAACGCGAGGTCGTGGACCGTCAGCACCAGCCGCCGGGTGGCCGTCGGCGGGGGGACGAAGTTCGGGGCGAACAGCACGTCGAACGGGGTCAGCCATTCCAGCCGCGGGAGCTCCCACCGCATCGAGGCCCGCTCGAACCAGGTCGCCGGGATGGGGGCCCACCGCTCCACCAGGCCCGGCACCCGCGGGAAGGATCGCCGGTCCCACCGCCACGGCCGGACCGCCCGCCTGGCGTTCAGGTACCAGGCCACGTACGTGGCGTCGGGATCGACCCTCGGGAGACGGAGGATCAGCTCACGGGTGTAGTGCCCGATCCCGGTCATCCCGGCCGACACGGCCGGCCGCGCGTCGATGACGATCCGGACGGTCAGAACACCTCGACCTGGGACTGATCGCCGAGCATGAGCCGGTACGCGGCCGGCCGGGTCCGCCCCCGGCGGACCTCGACGTCCTTGCCGAGCAGCGACTGCGCCATCCCACGAACGTCCTCCAGGCGGCACCGCTCCATGACGATCGAGTCCTCGATCTCGCTGGCGACCACGGCGCAATCCTCGTAGATCGAGGCGTACGGCCCCACGAGCGAGTCCTCCACGATCGTCCCCCGGCCGACGATCGAGGGCCCCCGGATCACCGATCGGGTGATCTTGGCGCCCTCCTCCACCACGACGCGGCCCACGAGCCGCGACGGGCCGTCGACCTCGCCATCGACCCGCGGCTCCAGCCGCGAGAGCATCATCCGGTTCGCCTCGAGGAGATCCTCGAGCTTGCCGGTGTCCTTCCACCATCCAGACACCATCTCGGCGCGAACCGATCGCCCCGCGTCGATCATCGCCTGGATCGAGTCGGTGATCTCGAGTTCCCCGCGCCACGAGGGCTGCACGCCGTCGATGGCCTCGTGCACCGTTCGGTCGAACAGATACACGCCCACCAGGGCCAGGTCCGAGATCCGCTCCTTCGGCTTCTCGACCAGGCGGACCACGCGGTCGCCGTCGAGCACCGCGACCCCGAACCGCTCCGGCTCGCGGACCTTCGCCAAGAAGATCTGCGCGCTCGGACGGTGCCGCTGGAACCGCTCCACGAACCGGGTGACCCCCTCGAGGAGCACGTTGTCGCCGAGGTACATCACGAAGTCGTCGTCGCCGAGGAAGGGCCGGGCCACCATCACCGCGTGGGCCAGGCCGAGGGGTTCCGACTGGGGGATGTAGGTGATCGACAGCCCCCACCGCGAGCCGTCGCCGCACGCGGCCTCGACCTCGGCCGCGGTGTGCCCGACCACGATGCCAACCTCGCGGATCCCGGCTTCGACGATCGACTCGAGCCCGTAGAAGAGGATCGGCGTGTTCGCCACGGGGATCAGCTGCTTCGCGCTCGTGTGCGTGATCGGCCGCAGGCGGGTGCCGGCGCCGCCGGCCAGGATCAGCGCCTTCACGACCCCGTCACCGTCCCGAACCGAGCCCAGTCCGGGCCCACCACCACCGCCACGTCGGCCTCACCGAGCACGGCGTCCTCGGCCTGGGACCGCGGAAGGTCCTCGGCGAAGTACCCGGCCAGGCGTTCCCCCCGCGGCCCCATCCCCCCCGCGTACAGGATCTGGCTGTCCTCATAGCCGGTCGGGGGCTCCGCCACCGGCAGCACCACGAACCCGGCGAACCGCAGCGTCCGGGCCACCTGGGCGGCCTCGTCCCCCGAGCCGAGCACCCGGACCGTGATCACGCCCGGCGAGGGCAACGTCTGCGCCAGGGTCAGGCCGAGCCGCCCCAGCGGGCGACCTTCACGGAGCGCCCGGAACAGCCGATCCGCGTCCTCTCCCTCGGCGACGACGTAGGAGACGCCGTCGATCTCCTGCGGGATCGACGGCACGACGCGGAAGTCGAGGCTCTCGCCGCCAGAGGGGTCCTCCTCGGCCAGCTGGCGGAGCCGCTGGCCCAGGAGGACCAGATCGGCGCCGGTCAGGGCCTCGTCCGTGGTCACCTTCGACACGGCCTCCTCCAGCACCTGCTGGTCGAGGAGGTTCCCGAACGACAGCAGGCGGTTCAGCATCGCCCGCATGAACTGCTGCTGGCGGGCGATCCGAGCGAAGTCGGGGACGATGTCGCCGGCGATGTGCCGGGCTCGGACGAAGCCGAGGGCCCGCGCCCCGTCGAGGAGGTAGCAGCCTGCCCGCGGCAGGTTCAGGCCGGCGAGCTCATCGACCATCGGCCGGTCGATGCAGACCCGGACGCCGCCGACCGCGTCGACCAGCTCCTGGAACCCGGCCAGGTCGATCTCCATGTAGTTGTGGACCGGCAGGCCCGTGTAGGCCTTCACGGTGCGCACGACCAGGCCCGGCCCGCCCAGCGTGTAGGCCGCGTTGATCTTGTCGAGCCCGTGGCCGGGGATCCGCACCCGGAGGTCGCGGGGGAAGTGGAGCACCACGGCCCGGTCCCGCCGGGGGTCGACGTGGAGGAGGATGATCGTGTCCGACCGCTCTCCGTCGAGGTCGTCCTCGGACCCGAACGCGGCCTGCTCCTCCGGCGTCAGCCCGGCCCGGGTGTCGCTCCCGAGCACGAGCACGTTGCGTGGCTTCGATGCGAAATCCGACTTTGGGGTCAGCCCCGCAACCGCTCGGGTGGGGTGCTCGTCGAACTGGAGGAGGAGGTTGATCCCCCACACCGCCGAGGTGGACAGGACCGCCGCGGCCAGCCCGGAGGCGGTCAGCACCCAGGGCCGGGCCCGTCGCCACGGCGGGAGCCGTCGGCGGATCGGTTCCGGGAGCCGTCGGCGGAGCCTGGCCGCCATCGGCGCCGTCGGCGTAGGCTTCGTGACGACCATGGTCGGCCCCAGCGTACCGGAGCGAGCCGGATGACGGCGGCCGAGGGCGTGGTCTGGGGCCCCTCCGCGGACCTCGTGGAGCGCGCCAACGTCACACGTTTCATGCGGGCCCACGGCGTCGAGACCTACGACGAGCTGGTTCGCCGGTCCACGGACGACATCGAATGGTTCTGGGACGCGGTGGTCCGTGACCTGGGGATCCGGTTCGCCCGCCCGTACGACCGGGTGCTCGATACCTCGGACGGCATCCCCTGGGCCCGGTGGTTCGTCGGCGGCACCACGAACCTGGCCATGACGTGCGTGGACCGGTGGGCCGAGGAGACCCCGGACGCTACCGCCGTGATGTGGGAGGGTGAGGACGGCGAGGTCCGCCGGGTCAGCTATGCGGGGCTCCGCGAGATGGCAGACCGCCTGGCCAACGGCCTCAGGTCCCTCGGGGTGACCGAGCGAGACGCCGTCGGCATCTTCCTCCCGATGGCCCCGGAGACGGTGGCCGCCACGCTCGCGTGCGCGAAGATCGGCGCGGTCTATGTGCCGATCTTCTCCGGCTACGCCCCGGACGCGGTGGCCACCCGGCTCAACGACGCCGAGGCGAAGGTCCTGATCACCGCGGACGGCTTCCTCCGCCGCGGGCAGCCGGTCCCGATGAAGGACATCGCCGACCGGGCCACGGACGCGGCCCCCTCGGTCCGCCACGTGGTCGTGTGGTCCCGCCTCGGCCGGGCGGACGTCCCGGAGCGGCCTCGCCGGGACGTCCGCTGGGACGACCTGCTCGGGGAGGCCGACCCGAGATTCGAGACGCTCGCGCTCGACGCGGAGCATCCCCTGTTCCTGGCCTACACGAGCGGGACCACGGGGCGTCCGAAGGGATCCGTGCACGTCCACGGCGGATTCACCGTGAAGATCGCCGAGGA
>JBQGDK010000008.1:0-3719 GCA_052039025.1 Actinomycetota bacterium | reverse complement strand
CCGGATCGCGGAGGACCGCTTCTGGCTGGCCCTGGCCGACAGCGACGCCGGGCTGTGGGCCCGGGGGATCGCCTGGCGGAGCGGCATGGACGTCGAGATCACCGAGCCGGAGGTCTACCCGGTTCAGGTCCAGGGCCCGAGAGCCAAGGACCTCATGCGCGACCTCTTCGGCGAGGAGGTGCCGGACCTCCGGTACTACTGGTGTCGAGAGGACGACCTCGATGGGATCCCGGTGGTGATCAGCCGGACCGGGTGGACCGGCGAGGTTGGCTACGAGGTGTACCTCCGCGATCCCGGCCGCGGCGACGACCTGTGGGAGCGGATCATGGACGCCGGCCGTCCGTACGAGATCCGTCCGATCGCCCCCTCCGAGGCCCGGCGGATCGAGGCCGGCATCTTCAATTACCGTTCGGACATGACGCTCGAGAACAACCCATTCGAGGTCACCGGGCTGGAGCGGCTCGTCGAGGAGCAGGAAGCGGACTACGTCGGGAAGGCCGCGCTCGAGCGGATCCGGGCCGAGGGCGTCTCGCGCAAGCTCGTCGGCGTGGAGATGGACGGCGACGCGCTCGAATGGGAGCTCACCCAGGTGTGGCCGGCGTTCGCCGACGGCGACCGCGTTGGGCATGTCACCGACATGGTGTGGTCGCCGCGGCTCGAGCGGAACATCGGATACGTGTGGGTGCCGATCCGGCTGGCCACGGCGGGCACGGCCCTCCGGCTCGAGCCGGAGCCGGGCGTGCGCCGCGAGGCCCGCACCGCGGCGATCCCGTTCCTCGACCCGTCGAAGCGGATCCCCGCGGCGTGAGCGCGGTGGAGGCGGTCCCTCGCAGCAGGGGGACCTCGTACTGGCTCCGCGAGGCCCTCGAGTCCGATCCGGGCGAGCCGTGCCCGCCGCTCCGAGGCCAGACCACCGCCGACGTGGTGGTCCTCGGCGGCGGCTTCACGGGTCTGTGGACGGCGTGGTTCCTGGCCGAGCGAGGGGTCGACATCGTGGTGCTGGAGCGGGAAGTGTGCGGCTCCGGTGCCAGCGGCCGGAACGGCGGGTTCCTCGGCGCGTGGTGGGACGAGATCGACGGGCTGGCCGCGCGGTACGGCGACCAGGCGGCCCTGGCGGCGTGCCGGGTTGGGGACGCCAGCATCTGGGCGATCGGGGAGTGGTGCGAGCGGTTCGGGGTCGACGCGTGGTTCCGGGCGGCCGACTACCTGGAGGTGGCCTCGTCGGAGGCCCAGGACGGCGCGTGGCTCGGAGCGGTCGAGGCGTGCCGCCGGCTCGGCGAACCGGACCGGTACCGGGAGATCTCGGCCGAGGACGTCCAGCGGGCGTGCCGGACCCCCACCCTCCGGGCCGGGGCCGCGATGCGGGGGGCCACGGTCCAGCCGGCCCGCCTGGCTCGGGGGCTCCGCCGGGTCCTCCTCGAGCGGGGCGTCCGGATCCATGAGGGCACGCCGGCCCTGCGGATGCGCCGGCGCCGCGGCGTCGAGGTCGAGACGCCCGAGGGCCGGGTGCGGGCCGGACGCGCCGTCCTGGCGGCGAACGCCTGGGCGGCCCGGTGGCCGGGCCTCCGCCGTTCGGTGCTCGTGCGTGGGAGCTACATCGTGCTGACCGCGCCGGCGCCGGAGCGGATCGCGGAGCTCGGCTGGACCGGGGGCGAGCCGATCTGTGACGTCCGGACGGCGCTCCACTACTTCCGGACCACCCCGGACGGCCGGATCGCCTTCGGCGGCGTGGGCCGAGCGCTGGGGTCCCGGATCGGCCCCGGGTACGACCACGACGAGGTGTCGCTCCGCTGGGTGGCGGACGGGCTCCGACGGATCTTCCCCTCGTTCGGCGAGGTGCCGATCGAGGAGGGATGGGGCGGCGCGGTCGACGTATCGGCCACCCACCACCCGTGGTTCGGCACGCTCCCCGGCGGGACGACGCACTACGGGGTCGGGTTCAGCGGGCACGGCGTAAGCCAGGCCCACCTGGGGGGCAGGATCCTGTCGGCCCTGGCCCTCGACCAGGAGGACGAGACCACGGCGCTGCCGTTCGTGAACCGGAGGCCGAGGCGGTTCCCGCCGGCGCTGCTGACCGGCCTCGGTGCGGCGGTGATCCAGCGAGCCATCCTCCGCAAGGACCGCCTCGAGGACGTGGGCCGCCGCCCCGGATGGCTCACCCGCTTCCTGGCGACGCTCCCTCGCCGCTTCGGCTACGCCCTCGGCCCGTCGTCCTGAGCCCGCTCAGGTCAGCCGGAACGATCGGAGGATGGCCTCGGCGTCGGTCAGGTACGTCTCGAACTCCTCGCCCTCGCCGGTGTAGCTGAGGACGAAGCCCCGGTCGCCGTCGACGAGCCAGGCCTGGAGGAACGACAGCCGCCGTCCCTGCTCGTCGGCGTCGTACCTGATCCAGTGGGCGGGCACGGCCCCGATGGGCTCCTCCCGGTCGTCGAGGACCTCGAAGTCGGAGAAGGCTCTCTCGAGGCTCTCGATGTTCGCCTGCGTGTACCGCTCCAGGCTCACGCCCGAGGGAAGCTCCTCCAGCAGCACGTTCACGTTCTCGGCGAACCCGTCGCCGGCGCTCTGTCGCTGGAACAGGGCCACGAGCACGGCGGGCTGGCCTGGGAGCTCCTGGGTGACCCATGCGGTGGGGTAGTCGAGGGTGAAGCCCGTCTCGTCGTCGGCGTAGCGCTCCGCGAGCGCGGGTCCACCGGTGGCCGGCGGAGACGTCGGTTCGGCGTCTCCGTCGGCGTTCCCACACGCCATCGCGAGCAGCGCGAGGGCACCGGCCACGGCGGCCCGAGCCGTCCTTCCGCGATCCACGGTCCAGCTCTAACCGATCGAGCGCTCGCCGGCCGATGGGGAGGGCGTCCGGCCCGGCGGCGCCGCGAACGCCGACCGAGCTGTGGCCGCGATCGTCCGGAGGTCCCGCGGGCTGAGCTCCTGGTGGACCGGCAGCCCGGCGACCTCGGCGCGCAGCCGACGAGAGTTCTCGTATCCCTCGGGCGTCACCGGATGGGGCTCCGGCCAGTACCGGGCCAGGCGGATCCCCGACACCGCCAGTCTGTCCCGCAGCGCCGCTCGCCGGTCCGGATCGACCCGGACCATGAACGCAACGGGGGCCGCCCCGTCCGGCATCCGCTCGAACAGCGGATCGACGAGATCGTCCAGCGCTTGGCGGAGGAACGACTCGTTGCGGCGCCGAACCGCCGCCGCTCCGCCCTCCACGAGGCGGGGGATGAGCGTGCGGGTCACCCGCGAGGGACCCGAGTTCGCCACGCCGAGGCCGATGCCCCCCGCGGATATCTTGCCGTCGCCGTCGTCGCCGCCTTGCCGCAGGGCGGCGTGGAGCGAGGCGAACACCGATCCCCGCTGGGCGAGCCACGACCCGTGGCGGGCCAGGATGTCGCGCAGCCCGCGGCGATCCTGGACGTCGGTGACGGTCGGCGGCTGGGGCGAGATCAGCGCGCCGCCGTCCGGCAAGCCGAACGACTTGTACAGGCAGTAGATCGCCAGGTCGCCGGCCGAGCCGACCGGGCGCCCTCGCCATGTGGCCAGGAACGCCATGGCCGCGTCCTCCAGCAGGAGGAGCCCGTGCCGGTCGCACCATGACCGCCACCGGTCGAGGTCCTGGGGCACGCCGAAGTAGTGGATCAGGTAGAGGGCCTTCACGTCGGGGCCGAGGAGCGAGGCCAGCTCGTCCTCGTCCGGTTCCAGTGAGGCCGTCACGTCGTAGAACC
>JBQGDK010000007.1:0-2638 GCA_052039025.1 Actinomycetota bacterium | reverse complement strand
GAGGAAGGCCAAAGCCCTCTTTGAATTCGACTCCACCGGTTATCGGTCAGAGCAGGGTGGCTAGGGTGTCGAAGAGGCGGTCGATGTCGGCCTCGGTGGTGAAGAAGTGGGGCGAGACTCGGATGCCGTCGCCCCGGTGGTCCACGCACACGTCGCGCTCGTACAGCGCCTCGGCGAGCTTCCCGGCCTGCTCCCCCACGCCGATGTTGACCACGCCGCCGCGCGCCGAGCGGTCGCGCGGGGTTCGGGCCGGCAGCCCGGCCGCGTCGGCCCGCTCGATCAGGTAGTCGGTCAGGTCGCCCTGACGCTCCCGGATCCGCTCCGGCCCGACCTCGGTGATGATCTCCAGCCCGCCGTGGGCGATGAACGCCGTGGGGGCCGGGTGGGTGCCCGTCTCGAATCGCCGAGCTGTTGGATGCGGGTCGAGCTCCATGGTCTTGAACGCGAACGGCTCGGCCTGGCCGAACCATCCCGTGATGGCCGGCTCCAGCGTGGGGATCAGGTCGCTCCTGGCGTACAGGAACGTCAGTCCGGGCCCACCGCACAGCCACTTCAGGACGCCCGTGGTATGGAAGTCGCAGCCGACGTCGTGGACGTCGATCGGGACGATCCCGGCGCCGTGGAAGTCGTCGATCACGGTCCAGGCCCCGGCCCGGCGGGCGATCCGGCAGATCTCCTTCACGTCGAGCAGCGCGCTCGACCGGTACAGCACCCGGTTGATGATCACGAGAGCGGTCCGCTCGTCGATGGCCTCGGCGAACGCCTCCACCGGCACCGTCAGGCCGTCAGGGCTCGGGAGGAACGAGACCTCGGCGCCGCGGCGGCGATGGGCCAGCGACACGTGCCCGTCCGTGGGGAAGTCGAGCTCGGTGAGCACGATCCGGTTCCGCTCACCCGATAGGTCCAGGCACGAGAGCACCGAGGCCAGCGCCATCGTCACGTTGGTGGTCACCGCGAGCTCCGACGCGTCGGCGCCGATCATCCCGGCGTAGATCCGTTTGACCTCGCGGATCCGGGGGAAGATCCGTTCGAACCACACCGGCTCGGGCGCCCCCATCGTTTCCCAGGCCTCCACGTACTCCCCGAGGTATCGCTTCGATCGCTCCGACACTGGCCCCAGCGACGCGCTGATCAGGTAGGACTTGCGCTCAACGACCGGGAACTCCTCGCGGTAGGCGACAAGGTCCGTCACAGGTAAGACCTCAGCTCCCACAGCTCGGGGAAGAACCGCTTGTCGAGCGTCGTCCGCAGGTACGGAGCGCCGCTGGAGCCGCCGGTCCCTCGCTTCGTCCCGATCTGGCGCTCCACCATCAGGATGTGCCGCTGGCGCCACAGCGAGAACAGCTCGTCGTGCACGAGGAGGTCCTCGGACAGGTACCAGAGGTCGGCGAAGGCGTCGCGGTCCCGGGCCATCTTCAGGAGACTGGTCCTTCGGGTGTCCTGGTCGCCCTCGGGCATCGGGAGGGCGTGCTTCTCGAGCAGCGCGCGGAACGCCTCCCACAGCGTGGGCTCCCCAAGCCGCCGCTCCAGGCGCTCGCGCTCACCCGGCTCGGTGGTCGCGTTGAGCAAGCCCCGCTCCTTCAGCCCCGAGATGAACTCGATCTCACGGAACTGCGCCGACTGGAACCCGCTGGCCGGCGACAGGTTCGACCGGAACTCCAGGAAGTCCTGGGGCGACATCGTCTCGATCACCTCCAGCTGCTCGATCAGGAGTCGCTCGATCGAGTGGACCCGCCTGAGGAGGTGCCGGGTCCGGTGGGCGTCGCCGGCGAACATCAGGTCCCGGACCGAATCCAGCTCGAACACCATCTCCCGGAACCACAGCTCGAAGGCCTGGTGCACGATGATGAACAGGAGCTCGTCGTGGGCCGGGGGCTTCGACAACGGGGCCTGGAGCCTGAGTAGCTCGGGGACCTTGAGGTAGGAGCCGTAGGAGAGCTGGCCCTCCTCGTCGGAGACCTGCCCCATGCGCCGAGTGGTCGGGTCGCTCACGGCCGAATCGTACCCCCCGAGCGGGGGTCAGCCCCGGAGCGGACCGGCCTCGAGGAGGCGGCGGCGCCACTCCTCGGGCCAGGGCCGGGGCTTGGTCTCCTCGTCGACCAGCACGGCCACCACGGTGCCGTCGGCGACCGGCTCACCCTCGCTCCGGATCTCGAAGCCGTACGTGATCGAGGTGCGGCCGACCTCTCGGACCTCGACGCCGACCTCGACCTCGTCCCAGAACCGGACCGGCCTCCGGTAATCGACCGTGACGTGCGCCCGGGGGAGCCAGCCGTACACCTCCTTCACCAGGCCGACGCCGTCGAGCAGGGCCGCCTCGGCCTCCTCCATCAGCCGCAGGGGCGCGGTGTTGTGGTACTTCGTCGAGGCGTCCGTGTCGAACCACATGATCCGCCGCCGCACGGTGATGGAAGCGGGAGCCATCGGCCGGACATGCTATACGGCCGGTGCTTGCTCCGGCCGCCCGGGCGAGCCTACGCTACCGCCGACGGAAGGGGGTGATCTCGTGAGCGAGCCGGGCGGCTACGGACGGCGGAGCTGGGTCAGGTACCTCCTGATCTACCTGGTGATCGGCGCGGCGGTGTACGCGCTGGTGTGGTTCCTGTTCTTCCGGGACGGCGGGTACTTCTAGCCGGCC
>JBQGDK010000006.1:0-6450 GCA_052039025.1 Actinomycetota bacterium | reverse complement strand
CTGACCTTCGCGGCGGTCTCCAACCCCCGGCTGGCACCGGTCCTCGGGGTCGTGTACGCCGCGCTGATGGGCACCTGGATGGGTGCCATCTCCCGCGCGTACGAGCAGTTCTACGACGGCATCGTGGGGCAGGCCGTGTTCGCGTCGCTCAGCGTGTTCCTGGCCTGCCTGGTGCTGTACGGGACGAGGATCGTGAAGGTCACCCGACGGTTCGCGGCCGTCGTCGTGGGAGCGACCGTCGGGATCGCCCTCCTCTACCTGGTGGCCTGGCTTCTCAGCCTGTTCGGCGCCGACCTGCTCTTCCTGTCCCAGCCCTCCGCGCTCGGCATCGGGCTCAGCATCGCGATCTGTGTGATCGCTGCGCTGAACCTGATCCTCGATTTCGGGGTGATCGAGGCCGGGGCGGCGGCCGGGGCTCCCAGGGAGATGGAGTGGCTGGCCGCCTTCGGGCTGGTCTCGACGCTGGTCTGGCTGTATCTGGAGATCCTCAGGCTGCTGGCGATCCTGGCCCGGGAGCGCTAGCGACCGTGATCAGCTCGCTACGCTAGGGGATCCGGGCCGACATCGGTAGGCTCCTGGGCCGATGTCCCGCCCCCTCCGCGTGATCCTGGTCGGCCTGGTGCTGGCGGCAGTCGGCATCGGTGTCTGGCTGTGGGCGGCCCGCGCCGACCCCGCCGCCGTTCCGTCGGCCGGGCCCGCGCCGGCGCCCTCGCCGACCCGGCCGACGTACGCGCTCGACGTCACCATCCGGCGGGTGAAGGCGATCCCGGTGCGACGGGCCGTCAAGCCCCGGAAGCTCCGGGCGCCCGCCGAGGACGTTCGGCTCACGTTCACCGCCCTGTACTCGGCGGCCTTCGTCGACCCCAACCGGTGGGAGGGGGGAGCGTTCCCCGGCGTCCTGGGCCACTTCGAGCCGGCCGCCCGCGACGAGGCCCGTCGCGACCTCGACGACCTGACGCTCGGCCGTGCGGCCGAGCACGTGACCGCGGTCCGCCCGGAGTGGGCTCGCCTCGACATCCGCTTCCTCCTGGGCCCCTCGCGGGTGCCGGTGGCGGCCCAGGCGTCCATGCGGTTCGCGGCGACGGCCTTCGCTCGGGATGGGACCGAGGTCCCGGTCCGCCATCGCGGCGAGTATGTGCTGGAGCGGCTCGACGGGGGCTGGCTGGTGATGTCCTACCGGGTCGACGGCGGCTTCGGTCCGGAGGCGGTGCCGTCGTGAGGCGGGTTGCCGCGACCGGCGGGATCGTTGGACTCCTCGGCTGGATCGCCGCCGGGGCGGTGGCGGCCGGCCCCCCGTCGGGGCAGGCTCTCCCACTGTCCCTCGAGAGGAGGATCGCCGCCGAGTTCCGCCCCCCGGTCCCGTCCAACGGCCCGATGTTCGTCCTGGCGATCGGGAGCGACGCCCGGCCTGACGAGTCCGTCACGAGGTCGAGGGCCGACTCGCTCCACATCATCGGGATCAACCCGCGGAAGGGACGTGCGGCGATCCTGGGGATCCCACGCGATTCATACGTCCCCATCCCCGGCGTGGGGTCACAGAAGATCAACGCGGCGCTGTTCCACGGCGGTCCGGAGCTGGTGGTGCGCACCGTCGAGCAGCTCAGCGGCATCCGGATCGACGCCTACCTGCTGACCGGGTTCCTCGACTTCCGGCGGATGGTGACGAAGGTCGGGCCGATCCCGGTCGTGGTGCCGTACCCGATGAGCGACGCCGCGTCGGGCGCCAACTTCCGGGCCGGCCCCACCAGGGTCAAGGGACCCGCGGCCCTGGCGTTCGCCCGGAACCGTCACGACGCCCCCGGGGGTGACTTCGGCCGCTCGCTCAACCAGGGCCGGCTGCTGGTGGCGGCGCTCCGGGCGCTCCGCGAGGACGTCCGTGAAGACCCCCTGGCCCTGTTCCGGTGGACCGCGGCCGGGTTCGGGCACCTCCGGACCGACCTCAGCCTTCTCGAGATGCTGGAGCTCCTCCAGGCGGCGGTGTCGATCGAGCCCTCCCGCGTGGCCAACCGGGTGGTCTCGGGCGGGGGCGGCACCGTGGGCGGGGCCAGCGTGGTCCGGCTCGGCTCGTCCGCACAGGCGGCGTTTCGAGACCTCCGCCAGGACGGCCTGCTGGGGGGTCCGCCGGGCCGCTAAGCCTCAGAGGCGGCCGGGATCAGCCCGAGATCCTCGAGGACCTTCACCGGGACCACGTGGCAGTACGGCGTGTGGCCGTTCTTCTCGTAGTACGCCTGGTGGTAGTCCTCGGCCGGATAGAACTCCGGCGCCGGACGGATCTCCGTGGCGATCGGCTTGTCGAACCGGGCCTGGGCTCGCTCCTTCGAGGCCTCGGCGATCCGCTGCTGCTCGTCCGAGTGGGAGAAGATCGCGCTTCGGTACTGGTCCCCGATGTCCGGGCCCTGCCGGTTCACCTGGGTGGGATCGTGCATGGCCCAGAAGATCTCCACGAGCTGCTCATAGGTGACCCTCTCGGGATCGAACGTCACCCGAGTCACCTCGGCGTGGCCGGTGGTGTGCGAGCACACCTCCTCGTAGGTTGGGTTCGGGGTGATCCCGCCGCTGTAGCCGACCTCGGCTTTCAGGACGCCGGGAACCCGGCGGAACACGTACTCCACGCCCCAGAAGCAGCCCGCTGCGAACGTCGCCTGCTCGGTCATGGTCTCCCTCGCTCGATCGTCCTGGGAACATGGTACCGCCAGCGCGGACGGACGGGGCGTCGAGCACGGCTCGCGGCTTCAGGGTAGATTCGTCTCATGGCCAGCAAGGACAAGGGCGTCGGGAAGACCCCGAAGAAGACCGCGCAGAAGAGCCTGAAGGAGAAGCGGGCCGCCAAGAAGCTGAAGAAGACCGGCAAGTAGCGGACCGGGCGGGCTTGCTACACTCCTGACCCGCATGGACTGGCGGCTGGAGCTCGTGCAGGTCCCGGTGACCGACGTGGACCGGGCCAGGGCCTTCTACACGGAGAAGGCCGGCTTCAACCTCGACAGCGATCAGCAGGTCAGCGACGAGCTTCGGTTCGTCCAGCTGACGCCGCCAGGCTCGGCGTGCTCCATCGCCATCGGCACGGGCCTCGGGGACAAGCCCCCGGGCTCGGCCCAGCTCCAGCTCGTGGTCGAGGACATCAACGCGGCCCGCGACGAGCTCGTGGGCCGGGGCCTTGAGGTCGGCGACGTCCAGGTCTTCCCGTGGGGCTCGTTCGTGTTCTTCCAGGACCCCGACGGCAACAGCTGGTCGGTCCAGCAGATCCCGCCCCGAGGCTGAGTCGCCGCTCAGGCTTCCGCGGTCCGCTCCCGGACGGGCGCCTCGGGCTCGGCGACACGTTCGGATCGCCCCCTGACCCCCCGGAGCATCGTGCCGGCCAGAAAGGCAACCGCCACGGCCACGACGGCCGCGATCGCGGTCGTCACCCGCAGCCCGTGGGTGAAGGCCTGGTGCGCGGCGTCGAGGAGCGTCTCCCCGAGCTCGTCGGGCAGCCGGTCGAGGACGGACACGGCGCCGCCCAGCGTTTCCCGAGCGATCTCGGCCGTCCGGTCGGGGATCGCGGGAGGGAGGGCCGCTGCCATGTCGCTTCGGTAGATGGCCGCCCCGATGCTCCCCAGGACGGCGATGCCGAGGGCACCGCCGAGCTCGGCGCTGGTCTCCGAGATCCCGGAGGCCGTGCCGGCCTGCTCCGGCGGGGCGCTCCCCACGATGAGCTCGGTCGACAGCGTGATTACCGGGGCCAGCGCCAGCGCGATCAGGGCCATGGAGACGACCAGCACGGCGAGGGTGGAGGAACCGCCCACCTGGGTCAACCCCAGGAGGCCCAGGGCCGCGACGAGGAGGCCCGTTACCATCACCGCGGCCGGCCGGAACCGGTGGATGAACGTCGGGGCCAGGACGGAGCCCACGATGAAGCCCGCGCCGGACGGCAAGGACCACAGGCCGGCCTCGAGCGGCGACAGCCCCAGCACGAGCTGGAGGTACTGGGCCACGAACAGGAAGTACCCGAACGCGACGAAGATGCTGAGCATGTAGGTGGTGAGGGACGCGCTGAAGGAACGGACCCGGAAGAGGCGGAGATCGATCATCGGATCGTCCAGGGTCTGCTGACGGCGCGCGAACACCAGGGCCAGCGCCAGCCCGGCGAGGATCGACAGGGTCGGGAGCGCCCCGACGCCCTCCACCGCCATCTGCTTCAGCCCGTAGATCACGGCGAGGATGGCCGCGAGCGACAGCGCCGCGCTGGGGAGATCGAGGCGGCCCGCGGCGGGATCCCGGTACTCGGGGATCACGCGTGGGCCCAGCAGGAGCAGGGCGGCCATCACCGGGAGGGCCAGCAGGAACACCGAGCCCCACCAGTACCGTTCCAGCAGGAGCCCACCGACCACCGGACCGATGGCCCCTCCGGCGGAGAAGCTGGCGATCCAGATGGCGACGGCCCTCGATCGCTGCTTCGGGTCCATGAACATGGTGAAGATCAGGGACAGGGTCGAGGGCGCCAGGGTGGCCCCGGCCACGCCCATGAGGGCCCGGCACGCGATCAGCATCCCGGCGCTGGTCGAGAACGCGGCCGCCAGCGAAGCGAGGCCGAAGGCCCCCGCGCCGATCATCAGCAGCTTGCGCCGCCCGATCCGGTCGCCGAGCGTCCCCATGGTGATCAGGGAGCCGGCCACCAGGAACCCGTAGATGTCGATGATCCACAGCAGTTCGGTGCTGCTCGGCCGAAGGTCGGCGCTCAGGCGCGGGACCGCAAGATGGAGCACCGTGAGATCCATGGCATACAGGAGGCAAGCCAGCGCCAAGACGCCCAGGCCGACCCACTCCCGCCGTCCCGCCCGCGTCGGCGGCTCGGGTCCCCCGTTCACCCGTTGGTCGTCCATGTCGATACTTCGGACGTCTTCAGCCGCCGGGACTCATCGGCCGGCTGCTTACTCGGCCCGCCGCCACTCCGCGGTCTGCAGGACGGAGTTCCGATTGCGGTTGCAGGGCTCCGGGGCCTCGAGCCGGAGGACCAGGATCCCGTCGTCGAAGGACCAGGCGTACCGCTCCACATCGTCGTAGCAGTCCGTGCCGTGGCCCAGCTCGGGGATCACTCGTTCCGTCGTGAGCGCCACGCGGTCCCCCTCCACCGTGTACCGGCCCTCCCAGTCCACGCGGCCGGAGTGGAGCCGCCACCGGCCGTCCTCCAGGACGAGCCGGTTGTCACCCGTCCCCCGGTAGGTGCCTTCCGGCGATGCCTGGGAGGAGCAGGACAAGAGCGCCAGCGAGAGCACGACGCCCAGGAGCCGCGCGCTCATCGGTGACGCGGCGTCACACGAACGCGGCGATTCGGGTGTGCGTCGGGATCCACCACCCAGTGATCGGATGCTGTCGCTCGGTACATCCGGTAAGGCTGAGGGGCTATGACGTCGTCCACGGTCCACGCCCGGACGCCGTGCCCGACCGAGCGCTCCGAGTACACACGGATACCCCGGTCGAGCGTCTCGCCGGTGGCCTCCGCCGCCGTGGCGGCGACGTACACCGCCTGACCCTCCCCGATGGGGCTGTGCGTGTCGAACACGACGATGGCCACCTCCGGGCGCGCCGAGATGTTCCGCGAGTGCCGGGATTCCGGTGACGATACCCAGTAGAAGTCGGTGTAGCCCTCGCACGCGAAGTAGACCGGCGTGACCCACGGCCGCCCGGACCCGTCGGCAGTCCCCAGGGTCATGTAGGGGTCGGCCTCGATGATCCCCCGGGCCACCGCATCGAGATCGCCGAGGTCCGTCACGCGGCCCTCGGCGGGATGTTGTGGTTCCGTCGGAACACGTTCGCGGGATCGTACCGGGCCTTGATCGCCGCCAGGCGGTCCCAGGTCGCTCCCGGATAGGCGGCCCGGACCCGGCCAGGCCCCTCGTCGCTGAGGAAGTTCACGTACGCCCCGGCGTCGTCCTGGCGGAGGGTCGACTCGAAGTCGGCGACCCAGCCCTCTCGAACGGCGCGGTCCTCGGGGCCCTCGTAGAACGCGGCCAGGTTGACCATGATCCGACTGTTCCGGTGGGCGAACGCGGTGGCCTCGACCGGCACGCGGGCCATCGCGCCGCCGAGGACCCGGAGCTGGGCAACGCGGACGGGGGCGTCGGACGCCGTCAGCGTGTCGACGATCGTCTCGGCCACGCCCCGGTCGATCCGGTCCACGAACATCGTGCGGGCGACGGCCATCGGGTGGTACTCGTCGGCTCCTTCGGGCGCCTCGAACATCTTTGGGTACGGCATGGGCCCGACCGAGTCCATGATCGGCTTGGCCAGCGACCGGAGCGGGGCCACGACCGCCTCGCCTTCCGCGACCGAGCCCGCGTGCACGAGCATGACCCAGGCCACCATCCGTCCGACCTGGTCCTCTGGGATCCCGGGCATCGGCATCGCCGGCATCACGTTGATGATCGCGGACAGCTCGTCCGGGGCCTTCTCTGAGGCCTCGACCAGCGAATG
>JBQGDK010000005.1:0-2880 GCA_052039025.1 Actinomycetota bacterium | reverse complement strand
GGTGTCCCAGAAGACCGAATACGCCCTCCGGGCGATGGTCGAGCTCGCCCTCCGCCAGGAGGCCGGGCTTGTCCCGGCGCGAGAGATCGCCGAGCGGCAGGGGATCCCCCTCCGCTTCCTCGAGCAGCAGCTCTCAACGCTTCACAAGGCTGGCCTGGTCGAGTCGTTCCGCGGCGCCGGAGGCGGCTGCCGGCTGGCGAGGCCGGCCACGGATATCCGGGTGGCCGATGTGGTGGACGCCATGGAGGGAAGCCTGTACCCGATGTACTGCCTGGACGAGCACGATCACACGTGCTTCCAGGACGGGCGGTGCGGCGTTCAGGGCCTGTGGAACGAGGTCGACGCGGCCGTCCGCGGGGTGTTCGAGCGTACGACGGTCGCCGACATGGCCGCGAGCCACGAGCGGTCGGCCGAAGCCGTGTGGGCCCCCGAGGATCTCCTCCGGCACACCGGCCAGCCCGGCTGAGGTGACCGACCCCGGGCTCGACGCGTTCGATCGAGCGACGCCTGGCGGAAGAGCGTGGGCACCTCGTCCGCACGGGTGAGCAGACCCTGAGGAGCTCGAGGAGCGCCGGCGGGGCGAGCTCGAGGAGACCGAGCTCCTCTCACGGGTCCGAAGTCTGTTAGTCGTTCTTGCCGAGGATGCGCATAACGGTCGTCCCGCAGCTCGGGCACTTGCCCTTGGCCGCCCTGCGGCCGTTCTTCAGCGTGACGACCTCGCCCTCGAACTGGACCTTCTTCTTGTCCTTCACGCAGTAGCCCTCGTACTGAGCCATCCGTCACCTCCCTCCTTCGACCCGGATACGCTTCAGGGCCGCTCCGAGCGGCCCTTCACGCTCAATCGTGGGGCCTCCGGGCCTCTCGTGCAAGCATCTTCCCGCTTGGCGCCCGAACGCTCGTTCGGGTCGGGCGGGGTGGGGGCCGCGGCTAAGATGCCCCCGTGGCCGCCCCCATCCTCGTCACGGGCTCCCATCGATCCGGGACCACCTGGGTCGGGCGGATGCTGGCCGTCGCGCCGGGGGTCGGCTACGTGCACGAGCCGTTCAGCCCGAGGCGGTGGCCCGGATGGAGCCGCCGCCCGATCCCGCGCTGGTACCTCCACGTCACCCGAGACCGCGAGGACGGCTACGGGCCGCTGGTCGAAGACGTCCTGGCGTTCCGGTACCCCGTCGCCGGGGTCCTCCACATCCGATCGGCCCGGGAGGCGTTCCAGTTCATCGACGAGGCGCCCTGGGCGATGTGGAACCGCCTTCGGAGGGCCCGTCCGCTGGTGAAGGACCCGATCGCGCTGATGTCGGCGGAGTGGCTCGCGGAACGGTTCGGGATGGAGGTCGTGGTGATGATCCGCCATCCCGCGGCGTTCGCCGGGAGCATTCTCCGGCTCGACTGGCCCAGGTTCGACTTCCGGAACTGGGCCGACCAGCCCGGGTTCCTCCGAGACCTGGCCGGGCCGTACGCGGACGCGATCCGCTCGTTCGACCCGTCCCAGCAGGACCTCGTGGACGAAGCGATCCTGCTCTGGAACGTGATCCACCACGTGATCGGCGGCTACCGGGAGCGCCACCGAGACTGGGCCTTCGTGCGCCACGAGGATCTCTCCGAGGAGCCGGTGAAGGGGTTTCGCGAGCTGTACGAGGGGCTCGACCTCGAGTGGGATCGGATCGTGGAGCGGATCATCGTCGGCTCGAGCACCGGTCCGGCCGATATCCCTGCCCACCTCCACCGGACGGTCCGGCGGGACAGCCGGGCGGCCCGGTGGACCTGGCGCGATCGGCTGACGCCGGAGGAGCGCGACCGCGTCCGAGAGGGCACGGCCGAGGTGGCCTCGGCCTTCTATGAGGATCGGGACTGGTGATGAAGGTCTCGGTCGTGGCCACGGTGAAGGACGCCGCCCCGTACGTCGGGGAGTTCCTGGCCTCGGTGGCCTCCCAGACACGGCCGGCCGACGAGGTGATCGTCGTGGATGGAGGATCGACCGACGGCACCCTGGAGATCCTTCGGGCCGCCACCGGGATCACGGTGATCGAGGAGCCCGGGGCCAGCATCGCGCGGGGCCGGAACGTGGCCGTCAGGGCCGCTGCCCACGACGCCATCGCGGTCTCCGACGCCGACTGCGTCCTGGAGCCGGACTGGCTCGAACGGATCATGGAGCCCCTCGAGGCGGGGGCCGATGTGTCGATGGGTGTGTACCGCCCGCTGACGCGCTCGTTCTTCGAGGAGATCGCCGCGGCGATCTCGATCAAGGACCCCGAGGAGGTCCGCGAGGATACCTACATGCCGTCTGCCCGATCGGTGGCCTACCGGCGGGAGGCCTTCGAGCGCGCCGGCGGCTACCCCGAATGGATGTCGCTGGGCGAGGACATGTATCTGAACCATCGTTGGCGCGAGCTCCGTGTTCGCATGGACCTGGCGCGAGAGGCGGTGGTAGCTCGCCGGCCGCGTCCGGACCTGCTCTCCTACTGGCGACAGTTCACCGGCTACGCCGAGCACGACGCCCGCGGTGGTATGCACACGGGCCGCCATGCGCTCCGGTTCGGCGTCTACGGTGCCCTGGCGATGGCGCTGGCGTCGCGCCGGCGGGGGCTCATGGTGGCTGCGGCGGCGGCGGCCGCCCTGTACGCGGCCCGTCCGGTGGAGCGGGCGTGGCGGCGGCTGCCGTCGGCGCGCCTCCGGCTGGCGGCTCTCGGCGCCGTCCCGGCCCTGATGCTCGTCACGGATGTGGCCAAGGTGGCCGGCTACCTCCGAGGCGTTCGGGGCCGTTCGGCCGGCCGCTAGCCCGCCGCGCTCCCTGCTGCTGCCGGTCGAGAGGCGCCCTGCCACCTGCCGACCGTCCCGCCGACTTCGGGTCGGATCGCCCCAAGGGCGGACAACCCCGGTTGC
>JBQGDK010000004.1:0-1653 GCA_052039025.1 Actinomycetota bacterium | reverse complement strand
GTAGTGCGGGGCCATGACGATCCCGTACGCCTCGGCGATCCCGTCGCGCTCCATACGGACCACGGATTCGGTGACGAACGGCGGGGAGTGCTTGTAGCCGACGTACGCCCTCCACGTCCGGTCGCCCCGGGCGATCAGCTCGGCCTCGAGGCCGTCGGCCTGCGCGCGGGTGATCCGGTCGAGCGGGAACTCATTGCCGATGGCCGCGTACCGCTCGGTGAGCTCTCGGAGCGCCTCGGGCGGGGGGCGTCGGCCCCCCCGGATGTCGGTGTAGTACCGCTCGACGTCCTCGGGGCCGGCGGCCGTCCCGTAGGCCATCACCAGGAGGCCGGTCGGCGAGGGGTCGGTCATCGCGCCGCCGTCCGCTCGTGGACCAGGTCGACCAGCCGGGCCAGGTGGTCCGGCAGCGTGTCCGGCATCACCCCGTGCCCGAGGTTGAACACGTGCCCCGGCCGGCCGCCGGCCCGGGCCAGCACGGCCCCGGCCTTCCGCTCCACCACGTCCCACGGCGCCAGGAGCGCGGCCGGGTCGAGGTTCCCCTGGATCCCCACGTCGCTCCCAACCCGGTCCCAGGCGACGTCGAGCGGGGTCCGCCAGTCGACGCCGACGACGTCGGCCCCGGCCTCGCGCATCATCGGCAGGAGCTCGCCGGTCCCCGTGCCGAAGTGGATCAGCGGCACGCCCGTCAGCGCCTCGAGGATCCGCTTCGACCACGGCAGGACGTGGCGGCGGTAGTCGTCGGGGTCCAGCGCGCCCGCCCACGAGTCGAACAGCTGGACGGCGTGGACCCCCGCGGCGATCTGGGCCCGGAGGTACGGGAGGACGACGTGATCGGTCAGCGCCGCCATCAGGGCCCGCCACGTCTCCGGCTCGCCGTGCATCAACGCCTTGGTCCGGGCGTGGTCGCGGCTGGGCCCGCCCTCGATCAGGTACGAGGCCAGCGTGAACGGCGCGCCGGCGAACCCGATCAGCGGCACCGCCAGCTCGCCCAGGAGGATCCGGATCGTCTCGAGCGTGTAGGGGACGTCCTCGGGCGGCACCAGCGGTCGGAGGCGGGCCACGTCGGCGTCGGACCGGAACGGTTCGGCCAGCGTCGGCCCCTGGTTGGCCACGATCCGAACGTCGACGCCGACCGCGGCGATCGGGACCATGATGTCGGAGAACAGGATCGCGGCGTCGACGTCCATCCGCCGCACCGGCTGGAGCGCCACCTCGGCCGCAGCCTCGGGATCGCGGGTCAACGTGAGGACGTCGGTGTCGCCCCGGAGCCGCCGGTACTCGGGGAGGTACCGGCCGGCCTGGCGCATGAACCACACCGGGGTGGCATCGACCGGCTGATGCCGGCACGCCAGGAGGAACCGCTCCCGGACCCGGGTCGTCGTGCCCATCCGCGTCAGTGTATTCGTTTGCCTCCCGCCGGCCCCGGGTACTCCCTCCTGCATGGATCGCTACGACGAGCTGATCGCCAAGCGTGACCGCGAGGGGCTCACCCCCGACGAGGCCACCGAGCTCGGCCGGCTGATGGCCGAGCGGCGCGGCGAGCCGTACGAGGGGAACGCCCAGGCGCCGCCGTCCGACGTCGAGATGCGGCGAGCCTCCGTCCCGGAGGAGGAGATCGAGGAGGAGCTCGCGGAGGACCGCCCCCTCGGCCCG
>JBQGDK010000003.1:0-2932 GCA_052039025.1 Actinomycetota bacterium | reverse complement strand
GCCCCCGAGGGGGTCCGAGCCATGGAGGAGCACCACCCCGAGGTCCCGATCTACACGGCCGCGCTGGACCGCGAGCTGAACGATCGTGGCTACATCCTGCCCGGCCTGGGCGACTTCGGGGACCGCCTGTACGGGACGGAGCCGTAGCCCCGGGCCGGCGCTAGTCGTCCCATCCCTTCGCGATCAGGAACCCCCGGGCCCGCTCGGCGAGCGGGTAGCGATCGACGAGCCGCCAGAACCGCGGCGAGTGCGACGGCACCTCGAGGTGGGCCAGCTCGTGCATCACCACGTACTCCCGGACCCAGGCGGGGTAGTCGGCGACGCGGTCCGAGATCCTGATCGATCCGTCCTCGGGGGTGCACGAGCCGAAACGATCGCGCTGGTTCGTCACGAACCGGATCGACGACCACCGGAGCCGGCCGTCGAAGAACTCGCGGTTCAGACGCTCGGCGCTCGCGTGGAGGCCCTGCCGGGCCGTGAGGCGCTCCGCTCGCTGTCGCTCGGTCAGCCGGGTCACCATGCGGTGGACCCACTGGCGCTCCTCGGCCCTCGACAGGCCCGCCGGAAGGCGGACCACCACCCGGCCCTCGCGGTGCTCGGCCGTGATCGTCTTGCGCCGGCGGGGGCTCCTGACCACTTCGACCCTCATGGGTGGCCGAATCGTAAGAGTGGCCGCCGACACCGTCAAAACCGCAGGTCGTCAGGCCAGCGATCAGTACTCGACGTCGATCTCCTTGATCGCCTGGGGCAGGGTGGCGAAGAGCCCCTGGAGCTGCATCAGCTTCATCAGGTCGCCCTGGATCTTCAGCTTGCCGCTCATGTATGCGGCCGTTGCGTTCAGCTCGTTCTTGGCCAGGGCCACGGCGGTGTCGTAGTCCTGCGTCAGGGTGGCTTCGGCGTCGGGGAGCTCCCCCATGGCCACCTCGGCTCGGCCGTCCTCGAGCTTGAAGTAGTACCTGGCCTCCTGGGGAGTCGTGACGACCTGCTGGACCTTGACGGTCTTGTTCTGGGCCTGCTGCTGGAAGGCCTCGTTCGCGTTGAGGGCCTCGGTCACGGCTCCGGCCCATTCCTCGGAGAGGAACTTGACGGCCACGGATCCTCCTTCCGGTTCGCTGGGAAACCTACCGACGGGTCAGTATCGCCCGGGGCCGGAGCGCCGGTCAATCGGCACGGCGTCGCCGACCCCCGGCCCGCCGCCGGGACCGCTGCCGGGCCCGGAACGCCTCCCGGAAGGCCACCACGTCCTCCCGGGCCCACACCCGGCCCCCGGCCAGCTCCGCCAGGGGCTCGGGGAAGGCTCCCCGCTTCACGTAGGTGGCGACCCGCCGCTTGTCCCAGCCCATCAGGGCGGCCGCCTCGGCCACGCCCACGAGCTTGGGGAGCACCTCGACGAACACCACCGGGGGCCCGGACTCCCAGGAGACCGCGGGCATCAGCGACAGGGCCGCCTTGTGCACGTTCCGGACACACTCACGGACGTCTCGGCCGGTAACCTCGATCGGGTGGCCCTCCGCGACGGCGCGCCACCGGCCGTCGTCCTCCTGTCGCATCCGGAAGGCCACCGACACGTTGACGGCATCATACGGCCCGGCGGCGGGCGGTCAAGCGGCCTTGGCCACGACCCAGAGGTCCTCGGCCGGCCAGTCCCGGGCCCACCGGAGCGAGACGTAGTCGGTGTAGGTCGTGGTGGCCCCCTGGGGCGGGCGGACGTGGATCAGCCGCTCGACCTCCAGGCCGTGCTGGCGGAATAGCCGGATCCACTCGCCGTACGGCAGCTGGAACTGGATCGTCTGCTCGTCCTCGTCGCTCCGCATCCCGAACCACGGCGCGTGGAGCCGGGCGTCAACCCGCTCGGTCTTCGGGTTCCAGCACATGAACAGGAGCGGACTGCCGATCGTGAACACCAACCGGCCGCCGGGCCGGAGCACCCGGGCCACCTCGGGGACCGTGCGCTCGGGGTCGGCGAACCCCACGGCGCCGTGGTCGGACAGTACGAGGTCGAAGGAGCCGTCCCGGAAGGGGAGCTCCTCGGCGCTCCCATGGACCAACGGGAGCGTGGCGCCGGCCCCCCGCGCGTGCCGGAGCTGCTCGCCGGAGACATCCACCCCGACGGGGCGGGCCCCGTCCTCCTCCAGCGCGATCGACCACTGGGCGGCCCCGCATCCGAGCTCGAGGATGGTCCGGCCGGAGACCTCGCCCAGCGCGCCGATCTCGTCCTCGGGGATCCGCCATACCCCCCAGGCCCGGGCCGTCTCGGTCAGACGCTCGCCGTGCTTGGCCTGGTAGCCCGCGGCCATGAAGTCCCACGTCTTCCTGTTCTGGCGCACGTGCCGGTCCGGCATGGTCCCCCATCGTAGGGGGTTGCCCGAATCGAACGTGCGTTCTATCCTGGCTGGCCGTGCGCTGGGACAACCTCCGCCTCGACGTCGACGGCCGGGACGACCGGGTCACGATCCCCCTGTTCGAACAGGGCGCCGTGGTCCGGACCTTCGACACGCCCGAGTTCCGTGGGATGACCTTCTACGAGGTCCGGGCCCGCTCGATCATCAACCGCGTCCCAGACGCCTCGTACGTGCCGTTCCGCTGGACGATCAACCCGTACCGAGGATGCAGCCATCGCTGTGTCTACTGCTTCGCCCGGAAGACGCACACCTACCTCGACCTGAGCTACGGCGAGGACTTCGACACGAAAGTCGTGGTCAAGGTCAACGCACCGGAGCTGCTGCGGAAGGAGCTCGCGGCATCGAGATGGCGAGGCGAGCACATCGCGATGGGCACGAACGTGGACCCTTACCAGCGGGCCGAGGGGCGGTACGGGCTGATGCGGGGGATCCTGGAGGCGCTCCGGGACTTCGCCAACCCGTTCTCGATCCTCACGAAGGGCACGCTGATCCTGCGCGATCTCCAGCTGCTCCGCGAATGCGCATCGGTG
>JBQGDK010000002.1:0-4939 GCA_052039025.1 Actinomycetota bacterium | reverse complement strand
CCGGAGCGGTTCGGCGAGCCCGAGGCCGCGTTCGAGGTCGAGGTCATCGACGTCCCGGAGGTCGGGCCGGACGATGTCCTCGTCTCGGTGATGGCCGCGGGCATCAACTACAACAACGTGTGGGCGGCCCGGGGCGTCCCGATCGACGTCTGCCGCAATCACGCGCGGTACGGAGAGCCGAGCGACTTCCACATCGGCGGCTCCGACGCGTCGGGGATCGTGGCCGCGGTGGGGGAGAACGTCACCTCGGTGTCCGTGGGCGACCACGTCGTCGTGCATTGCGGCCAGTGGGACCGTGAGGCCGACGGGCTCCCGGACCCCATGCTCCACGACTCGTTCCGCATCTGGGGGTACGAATCGAACTGGGGCTCGTTCGCCCAGTTCTGCAAGGCCCAGGCCCACCAGTGCCTGCCGAAGGCCCCCCAGCTCACCTGGGAGGCGGCCGCCGCCCCCACCCTCGTCGGGGCCACCGCCCACCGGATGCTGCTGGGCTGGCCCCCGAACGTCGTCGGCGAGGGCGATCCGGTGCTCGTGTGGGGCGGCGCCGGAGGGCTCGGGTCGATGGCCATCCAGATCGTCCGCGAGTACGGGGGGCGCGCCGTGGCCGTGGTCTCATCGGATGACAAGGCCGAGTTCTGCCGCAAGCTCGGCGCGGTCGGGGTCGTCAACCGCCGGGAGTTCGACCACTGGGGCATGCCGCCGCACTGGCGGGAGACCGAGGCGTACGGCGAGTGGCTGGCCAAAGCCAAGGCGTTCGGGAAGGCCTTCTGGGAGGCGCTCGGCGAGAAGGCCGCGCCCACCATCGTGTTCGAGCATCCCGGGGAGGAGACCGTGCCCACGTCGGTCTTCCTGTGCGACACCGGCGGCATGGTGGTGATCTGCGCCGGTACCACCGGCTACAGCGCGGTGGCCGACCTCCGGTACCTGTGGACGCGCCAGAAGCGGCTCCAGGGCTCTCACTTCGCCAACGACGAGCAGTCGGCGGCCTTCAACCGGATGGTGATCGACGGCCGGATCGACCCGTGCCTGTCGCGGACGTTCTCGTTCGAGGACATCCCCACGGCACACCAGCTGATGTCCGAGAACGCCCACCCCGAGGGGAACATGGCCGCCCTCGTATCCGCGCCCCGCGAGGGCCTGACCGACCTGCCCTAGGAGCCGCCCCCGGGCTCCTGGACCAGCTCGACCAGGACGCCGCCCATGGCCTTCGGATGCACGAACGCCACCGTGGTGCCCCGCGACCCCGGTCGGGGCTCGGGATCGATCAGCCGCAGTCCCGCCTTCTCCAGCCGATCGATGGCCGCGCGGATGTCGCGGACGCGGTAGCCGACGTGGTGCACACCCTCGCCGCGGCGGGCCAGGAACCGCCCCACCGGCGTGTCCGGCCCGAGCGGCCGCAGCAGCTGCACGTAGGACGTCCCCGCCCGGAACAACACCTCCTCCACACCCTGGGACTCCACGGTCTCGCGGTGCACGGGCTCGACGCCGAACGCCCGGCGGTACCGCTCGACCTCGGCCTCGAGGTCGGAGGTGGCGATGCCCACGTGGTCGACGTCGTCGATCATCTCGCGTCCTCCTACGTGCCGGTAGCGGGATCGGGGTAAGCACGATAGCGTAGCCGGCGTACGTCGAAGCGGGGGTGGCGGAAAGGTCCCTCCGTGGTGAAATGTACCCGAACCGGATTGCCCGACCGCCCGCGGTCGGGCTCGCGCGTTTTGTGGGGAGGACCGTGGAGCGGATGGAGGATCGGGTCCCGAACCGTCGAGACCGAACCGAGCGCTCGATCGCATCGATCCTGGGCCGCTCCAAGCTGATCAAGGCCGGCCTGGCCGACGTCTCCCGCATCCGGGAGCGGACCCGCCGGCGCCGCCTCCTCCGGCTCGCCCTGCTCCTGGGCGCCTTCGACCTCTTCCTGTGGTACCGGATCGCCATCGGTGACCCGCTCGGTCCGCCCGGCCTCCCCGACGGTTGGGTGATGTGGGTCCCTGCGTTCCTCCTGATCGGTGTCCTGATGGTGGTCCTCCTGCTCCCGCTCGGCAGCGGCCGCTCGCCGCACGTCCTGGTGCGTCCCGAACACCTGGAGGTCGGCCTCGACGACGTCCGGGGCCTGGACGGGCAGATCGACGAGATCGTGCGGAGCCTCAACGTGTTCCTCGGCTATTCGACGTTCCGGGACCTACTGGGGGGGAACCCCCGGCGAGGGATCCTGTTCGAGGGCCCGCCCGGGACCGGCAAGACCTACCTGGCCCGGGCCATGGCGAAGCAGGCCGGGGTCCCCTTCCTGTTCGTGTCGGCCCCGGCCTTCCAGTCGATGTGGTTCGGGATGACCGGCGCGAGGATCCGGTCGTTCTTCAAGGCGCTGCGGAAGGCGGCCCGACGAGAGGGCGGCGCCATCGGCTTCATCGAGGAGATCGACGCGATCGGCTCGGACCGCGGCGGCGGGGTGAGCGCGTCGCCCTGGAACGGCCCGCGGAGCGTGTCGAACATGATGTCGCCCTCGGTCGGGGGGATGGTCAACGAGCTCCTGATCCAGATGCAGTCATTCGATCAACCGACCTGGACCCACCGCGTCAGGGACCGGTTCGCGGAGTGGATCAACGGCTACCTACCGGCCGGGCGGCGGCTCCGCACCCGGAACCCCGAGTACCACAACATCCTGCTGATCGCGGCCACGAACCGAGGGGACGTGCTCGACCCCGCCCTGCTTCGCCCCGGCAGGTTCGATCGCCGCCTGTATTTCGATCTCCCGACGAAGCAGGGCCGACGCGACCTGATCGACTACTTCCTCGACCGGAAGTCCCACGGCGCAGACCTCGACGAAGAGGGGAACCGTGAGTCGCTGGCCCACGACACCCTCGGGTACACGCCCGTCATGATCGAGCACCTCTTCGACGAAGCCCTGCTGGTGGCGCTGAAGAAGGGCCGAGACGCGATGGAGCTGGCCGACGTGTACGAGGCGAAGCTCGCCGAGGAGATCGGGTTGGCCCAGCCCGTGCTGTACTCGGAGGGAGAGCGGCGTGCCATCGCCACCCACGAGGCCGGCCACGCCACCGTGGCCTATTTCCTGGGTACGACCCGGCGCCTGGAGGTGCTGTCGATCATCAAGCGGCGGCAGTCGCTCGGCCTCCTGGCCCACGCGGACCTCGAGGAGCGGTTCACGAAGTCCCGGACCGAGCTGGAGGCGTCCGTGGCCATCGCGCTGGCCGGGATGGCCGCCGAGGAGGAGTTCATCGGGGAGTCGGGGACGGGGCCGGCGTCGGACCTCTCCGCGGCCACCGAGGTCGCCGCGGCCATGGTCGGGGCGCTGGGGATGGCCGGCTCCCTGGTCTCCTACGAGGCGATCAACGAGGGCCCCGTCTCGATGAAGAACCTGGTCGGGAAGGTGCTCGGGGACGGTGACGGGAAACGGCGCGTGGAGGAGCTGCTCGGCCGACAGAAGGAGCGCGCCCGTGAGGTCCTCCGGGAGAACCGTGACGTGGTCGAGGCGCTCCGCGACACGCTGATGGCCCGTGATGAGCTCGTCGGCGAGGAGATCACGAAGGTGATCGTGGAGGCGCTGGAGAACCGCCGCGCCGTCGCCGCCCCCGAGCCGCCCGCCTGAGCGGGCGGGACCTCAGTCCGGGTCGACCGCGTCGAGGAACCCCCACCAGGCGTCCAGGGCTCCTTCCGTGGCCCGTACCGCGGCCTCCGGCTCGTCGCGCCCCATCGAGCCGAGGAGGTCGCGCTCGGCCCCGGAGTGCTCGACGTCGAGCCGCTCGTGGACCGACCAGAACTCGATGGTCCGCTCCTCGGTCACCCCGTAGTGGTCCCGGAGGCCGTCGATCTTCGCCCGGGCCACATCGGGCACCTGGCGCTCGTAGGCGTGCATGGCGGCGAGCCCCGACACCGGCGACGCAGCGGCGGCGCGCCGGTACGTCTCGACGAGCGACGCGGTAGCGGCGGTGCGCTCCGCCCCGACCACGTCCTCGCGGCCGACGCCCATCCCCTCGGCGAACCGCAGCCACAGCTCGGCGTGGTTCTCCTCGCCCTGCTCCTCGTCCCACAGGTTGTCGAGGACCACCCGGCGGGCCTCGGCGTCCGGGGTGGCCGTGTGGATCGCCGACAGGAACCGCGGGAACTCCGACTCGAACGCGTAGTACTGCCTGGCGTACTCCTGGATGGCCTCTCGGGGCAGGGTCCCGGCTACCCACTTCGTGTAGAGGGGGTGGGTCAGCAGGCGACGTCGGTCGATGATCGCGTCCAGGCGATCCAGCAGGTCCATGCGCTCCTCCTCGCTCGGCTCGCGAGAGTGTACCCGGAGCCGATCCGGCCGGGCGAACCCGTCCCATCGGCCCGGCGTCGCGGGCGGCGTCTACAATGGGCGGGAGCCGAAAGGAGACGCCCATGCGTTCCGTGATCGTGAGCGGCGTCCGGACGCCCGTCGGCAGGTTCGGCGGGGGCTTCCGGGACGTCAGGGCCGTGGATCTCGGCGCCGCGGCCATCCGTGAGGCCCTGCGCCGGGCCGGGGTCCAGGGAGACCAGGTCGACTACGTGATCATGGGCCACGTCATCCAGGCCGGGGCCGGACAGATCACGGCCCGCCAGGCGGCGATCGGGGCCGGGATCCCGAAAGAGGTGCCGGCGATCACGATCAACAAGGTGTGCCTTTCCGGCCTGAACGCCGTGGCGCTGGCCGACCAGCTGATCCGCGCCGGCGAGGTCGAGGTCGTGGTGGCCGGCGGCATGGAGTCGATGTCCGGCGCCCCGTTCCTGCTGCCCGCGGCCCGGTGGGGGGTGCGGATGGGCGACGCCGAGCTCGTCGACTCGATGATCCACGACGGGCTGTGGTCCACGTTCACCCGCCAGCACATGGGGGAGTCCTCGGACGAGGTGAACGCCGAGCTCGGGATCGGGCGGGAGGAGCAGGACGCCTGGGCCGCCCGCAGCCATCGGCGCGCCG
>JBQGDK010000001.1:0-1533 GCA_052039025.1 Actinomycetota bacterium | reverse complement strand
CCGACGCCGGGGCCGTCGGGGGTCCATCGCCCACCGACCAGCAGGCCGGTAGCGTGCCCGATCAGGACGAACGGGATGGCCTGGCTGAGCCAGTCCCCCGCGGCCTGCGCGGTCCATGTCCCGAAGCCCGATGGGGACAGGGGGCCGGCCAGGAGGCCCGAAGCCAGCCCCACCATCGCGGCGGACATGGACCCGAACCGGAGCGCGGTGAGCAGGATCGGCACGTAGAACCACTGGGGGGCGGGCGGCTGGTTCCCCAGGGCGAGGATCAGTCCCCAGCCCGCCCCGAGCGAGAGGACGATGAGGAGCGACGCGTTCCAGGCCGAGATCCCTGCCAGGCGCTGGAGAGCGAGTCCGGCCCGCCGGCGCGTGTGCGCCAGCCCATCCCATCCTCGCTGGGACGCATCGAGCTGGCGTTCCCCCAGCGCGTCCATCTCTCTCCCTTCGGGAACCTCACGCAGAGTCTCGGCATAGGCGACGATCCGCTGAAGTCGGTCGTTCGGGGGTCCGTCGCTCATCCCACTACACGAACGGGCGCGGGGGGCCGAAAAGAAGGGACAGGAGCGTCACACGGTGGGCGCGAGGACACGGACAGGAAGGGAGCGGAGGCATGGTCAGGCGAGGGCGCAGGGACGACCATGAGATCTTCCAGACGGGCGAGTACGAGTCCGACGCAGGGGCCGAGGCGACGGTGATCGGTCGCGGCTCCCGCGTCCAGGGGACGGTGGAGTCGGCCGGATCGCTCCGCATCGAGGGAGAGGTGAAGGGGAAGATCACCGCAAAGGGCGAAGTGACGGTGTCGTCGCAGAGCACGGTCGAGGCCGACATCGAGGCGCAGGACGTCGTGGTGGGCGGAAGGTTCAAGGGCGACATCAGCGCTCGGGGCAAGGCGGAGCTGAGCCGTGGGGCTCACGTCGAGGGGAACATCCGATCGACGGCCCTCGTCGTGGGCGAGGGGGCGGTCTTCCACGGGCAGTCGGTCATGGGAGAGGGCGAGGATGCAAGCGCCCCCGGACCGTCGCCCTCCGCCACCACCGAGCCGCCCGCCGAGCCGGGCGAGCCGGCCAACGGCGATCCTGACGCCGACCTGCTGGCGGCCCACCAGGACGCCGCGCGCCACGCGGCGGAGTGGTTCAGCTCGAGGCTGCCGGGGTCGGACGGCCAGGAGCCGGGGGAGGTCACGCCGCGAGAGGCGGAGCCGGAGCCAAGCCAGAGCCGCTCCCGGCGATCCAAGCCTCGGCCCGGCCCGAACGGTCGGCAAGGCTCCCGGGTCGGCTCGCGCGGTTGAGGCGCTCGCTCAAGGATGCCCCTCGTACCTGCCGATGACGTAGGGAGACGATGAAACCGATCGAGACGTTCCTGCGCCACATGCACCAGGTGGGGGCGAGCGACCTCCACCTGAAGGCCGGCCTGCCCCCGATCGTTCGGGTCGAGGGCGTCCTCATGAAGTCGCCGTTCGACCCGATGAAGCCCGAGGGGACGGAGGCCGCCGCCAAGGCGCTCATGCCGGAGCCGAAGGCCGAGGAGTTCCGG